>NZ_JAKZGV010000015.1:0-82327 GCF_022557375.1 Shewanella sp. MM_2022_3 | reverse complement strand
CAATACTTGACAATAAAAGATACAATAAATAATATAGGGAGATTAGCGGAGATCAATGGATTTATTGTCATGGGTACAATTTGGACGCCCGATCTAGAAGCATTTACAGGTCCTAAATATCAACGTCTCGTCAGTGCGATCGAACAAGGCATTTTGTGTAAGACCCTGCCCCATGGCACAAAACTCCCACCACAGCGGCGTTTAGCCGATGCACTTGGAGTGACCATAGGCACTGTCACTCGGGCCTATGCTCTAGCGGAGCAACGCGGTTATGTGGAAGCGCGTATCGGTGATGGTACCTATGTCAACGCCTCTCCCGTGCCAGAGCTCAGTCATTTGCAGCTCAATATGGCGACTTGTCAGCAACCGCTGACGGATCAAATAAGTACGCTGAGTGATTGCCTAAGCCAACTGGCTAAGGATCCAGCGAAACTGAGTCAACTCCTTGGCTATCGCGCCAGCCCCTTAGATCAACATCAACAGATATTTCACCACTGGCTTTTACAACGCGGTATTGAACAGCAACCCGAGCAACTGATCTTTACACATGGTGGGCAACAGGCCATTTTTGCCTGCCTTAATGCCTTCCTCACCAAGGGCGAGGTGCTACTGCACGAGCAGTACAGCTATCCCGGTGTGCGTATTTGCGCGAAACAATTGGGTATCAATAGCATTGGCGTGCCATTAACCTCTGACGGAGTCGATCTGGCAAGATTCGAGGCTTTAGTACAAATCCATCAACCTAAATTGGTGTACTTAACCCTTAACAATCAAAACCCCACCTGCATTCAATACAGTGAGCAACAGAGAGAAAAACTGTTGGCACTCGCGGAGCAGTACCAGTTTTATATCATTGAAGATGATGTGAATTATTCTCTCCCCGAGGAATGGCACCCTCCGCTGTGGCAGTTAGCGCAGACGCTGAATGTGCCGAGGGTCATTTACATTTCAAGCCTGTCTAAGCTGTTTTCAGGGGGCTTAAGGCAAGGTTTTATCCTAGTACCCGAGCCGCTCATCGCGCCATTGCGCCTCGCCATTCATAGCCAATGTTGGATGGTTTCGCCGCTCAATGTGGAGCTCGCCTGTCAGCTAATCAAGCGTGGGCACATCACGGCCAATCGCGATGCGATTATTCGCGCGCGTCAGCAGCAATGCATAGCATTGGGCGACAAGCTGGGGTTAACTCAGCGCTGGCGGGGTTTAAATGGCTGGATCCAGTTACCCGAAGACATTAAAGCCCATCATCTGGTGACCGCCTTAGCGGCAAAAGGTGTACTGATCCGCAATGGGGATGACTTTAACTGCCATGACAACTTTATCCGTTTAAGTTTAGGTGGCGCCGAAAAGGATACCCAATTCCAGCTTGCGCTCGAATGCATCGAATCCACCTTTAACGCACTCAAGCAAAACGCCTATTCAGTCGTTTAACCTTGCATTTTTATCGCGAGAAAGAAGCAAAAAGAAACGCCAGAGTGATGCTCTGGCGTTTTAAGCTTACTTACAAGCATTTAAGATGTTGAGATCTAAAGTTATCGCACCTTGAACACAAGCTATGGCTATTGCACCTTGATTTGGTACACGCTGGTTGTGCCACTGACTTCATTACCAATGATCAACAGAGGCTGACCATTAGGACTCTTCTCGGCACTCACAAACTTCATGCCTTCTGGCCCTAAATCTCCCGCTAAACTGGCATCACCTTTCACTTCACCCGTATCTGTATTAATGCTGAAACTCGCGTCAAAATCACGGTTTACTACATAATCCACAAAATGCACGTCAAAAGGATTTGTCACGTCGTACATCATAAAACCAGAGGTACGTTCAAGCCCGATAAAGGCATAGCGTTTTTGGCCAATTTTGCCTAGAACTAAGGCTTCTGGCTCGGGTCCTTTATCATCACTGCGGCTATCGCCTTTGTTTTCTTCATTGTTATTGTTGAAGTTATTGCCTAACAAGGCTGCGGTGATCCGCTCAAAATCGCTGCCACTGTCAAACACCTGTTGACCATCGGCGGTCCAGATTGAGAAAGAACGCGCGCCGAAGCTCACAATTTTGTCATAATCGCCGTCGTTATCGTCATCCCCCATACTCTTAGTCACTTTCAAACGGGCTAATTGGGTCTTATCTTTTGCGGCAGCAAATTGTGGATGATTAGGATCTAAAGTTAAGTCACTGGCACGGGCTTCCTCCGAAAACCCAGCATAATCACGGGAATCCCCTTCGTTTGCGGTAACAATAAAATCAGCATTATTCCAACGGTAACTCGCAATGGTATCGGGTTGATACATGCCATACACGCCCGCATAGGCCTGAAGGTTGACCATATCGTCCTTGTCACTTGCATCAATTTTATTCACATCAAGACCATAATCCTTCAGTCCTAAGGGTAAAATCTTCGTTACTTTGGCATTGGCGATATCAATCACCGCGATGACATTGTTCTCCTGCAAGCTCACAAAGGCTCGGCTGTTATCGGGGCTGACACTGATATACTCAGGCTCCAAATCTTGCGCGACAGTGGCCATAGGGCCATTGATTTTAATGTCCTTGGTGATTTCATTATAGCGAGCATTGCCCTGATTAAACTCGGTGAATGTCACTAGCGTCGCCGTTGCTGCGGGTTTGCCATCCGCAATGGCAATAATCGCTACACTGCCCTCAGGATCGACACTATAGTCTTGATTTGGTTCACCTTCATTCGCAACGAGTACCGTTTTGCCATCATGACTAAAGACTACGTTATCTGGTAATGCACCGACTTCAACCGCGCTGAGATACTGCGGTGTCTCATTGTCATTGAGTTGGTAGAAAGCCACATAGCCATTGGCTTGGGTCTTATTACCCGCCGCATCGCCGCGCTCAATGGCCGCCGCTAACAAGTTACCATAAATACTGACACTGTTAACGCTGCCCATAAAACTCAAGCCCACATCTTTGGCGACATCCAGCTCGCCGAGCTTATCAAGATTATTCAAGGCTAATGGCGCAGTTGCCTCAGCAGCATTGCCAAGTAAGTTGGCATCGATAATGTCGACTTTACCGCTTCTCGCATTGACCACAAAAATACGCTGAGAAGCACTATGGTATTCAACAATCTCAGCAGCGCTCAGGCCATAAACGCCCGTTTGATGACGACCAATAAGCTCCGCCTTGACTCCAACTGCTTGGGGTTGGCAAATAAATTGCGTTTGCGCCGCATCGATTTCAGTCTCTTCCAACTTACCATTACGATTCGCATCAAGACCGGTATCGATACGTTGACCACCGGCGGGACAGTTTGCATCACCAATAGAGAGTGGGGTTACTTTAACTAATGAATTTAAGCCGTTATCCCCCTGCTCACCATTGGTACCGTCATCACCATTACAGGCACTAAGGAGTAAACTTGCCAGTATCGCACCAGCCAGCGGCAGTCGTTTTGTGTTCATTGCTTCATTCCTGAATGTGTTGTTATTAGTCGTAGGGTTAAGCTAAAGCCCAATAAACTAATTCGCATTCAAGACGGTTAGATGACATATAGATGACGGTGACGTGACAATCCCAGTCGAATGAATGACGCTCAGGCGTACATTGGTGCATCAATGCAATAAAAAGGCAGTAAATCGATTTTGGTTACAATTTAAGTGTAAAGATATCGTCATCGAGATTGGCTTATTCGGCTGAGCGTTTTACTATGTTATGGCTTAATATCCTTATACTCGATGACAAGACCAATCACTCAGTTCAACTGTTGTTTGAGTCTACGCTGGTCACTCATTTCTCCCCTATACTCCTCCAATGCTCATGGCACGATATGCTATGTCAATCGAGGCGAAATGAGTCGCCAATAGGCAAAATTGTTACCCTACAATTTTGATTTTCGAGTGACATAACACTTTATATCGCCTTCTTTCGCCACTCGAGGTAACTGTGGACCTACAATCGTCAACTAATTCAACCACACAGCGTAATATTCCCCATTTGGCCTTGCTTATCCCAATGCTTGCCGCCATTGTCGCGATCACGCCGCTCGCGATTGACATGTATTTGCCCGCTATGGCAACACTCGCCCATAGCTTTCATACCGATATCACCTTAGTGCAACAATCCTTAAGTGTTTATTTAGGCGGCTATGCCCTCGGCATGCTGTCCTTTGGGCCGCTTGCTGACCGTATTGGCCGTCGTCCCATGGTGATTATGGGGCTATCAGGTTTTATGTTAGCTAGCCTGTTGTTAGGCTTAGCCGAGCAGATTGAAGTGTTTTTGGGCCTGCGCTTTTTACAAGCTTTTATCGGCGCAGCGGCCACTGTGGTTGTCCCTGGCTATATCAAAGAAGTCTATGGTGAAAACACGGCTAAAGGTATGTCTTATGTCAGTTTAATCATGATGTTAGCGCCATTATTAGCCCCCAGTATTGGTAGTCTTATCCTCGAACTTGGCGAATGGCATTTGATCTTCTTTATCCAATCAGCCTATGCCCTGTTATTACTGATGTTGGTCATTACGCTGCTGAGAATGCCCAGCGATAAAGATCAAAGTAGCCGCAGCCAAAAATCTTTTTTGGGCGCCTATGCCACTGTGTTTTCACGCCCAGGCGTCAAAATGAATATTGCCAGCGGTGTGCTCACCTCCTTTGCCTTTTTCTGTTATTTAACGGCATCGCCCTTTGTCTATATGGAGGTTTTTTCATTAGATAAATCCTTATTTGCCCTACTCTTTAGTACCAATGTGGGCGCTCTGATGCTGGCAAATATCATCAATACCCGAATTGTGGGCCGTTATGGCTCGTTAAGGATGTTGCACGTGTCGACTTTCTTAGGAGCGCTCGCAGCTGCAGGTTTACTGGGAGTGAATTTATTGGGTCTCAGTTACCACTTTACGGTATTAATGCTTATTCCACTGATGGGTTCTCTTGGCATTATGTCAGTTAATGCTGATGCCATTGTGTTAATGAAATTTAAGCAGGAAACCGGCACGGCAACGGCGGTAATTGGCACCTTAAGATTTGGCTTTGGTGCCCTTGCAGGACCATTACTCGCGCTGTTTTACAATGGCACCGCAGTGCCCTTCTCGGCATTAATGTTGACGGCGGTATTA
Organism: Shewanella sp. MM_2022_3; assembly: GCF_022557375.1. NCBI lineage: Bacteria > Pseudomonadati > Pseudomonadota > Gammaproteobacteria > Alteromonadales > Shewanellaceae > Shewanella > Shewanella sp. MM_2022_3. Next base: position 77,248 of record NZ_JAKZGV010000015.1, on the reverse strand, counting down.
TTGGTGGGATTCTGTCAATTTAACCGACAGACTCATCAAGCCAAACCAAAGCAATAATCTGCGCCTTTATGCCGCGTAAGCGAAGCAATCATAGTTTTCATCGCTTTTGTGGTTGATTTGTAACAAATTAAGCCTTCCCTAAACAAACGGCACTTAGGTTATATAGTATCTTGGTGCCGTTTTTCATTGTAAATTACCTAACCCATTCTAATTAAAGTGATTAAATAAAATAACCCCACACAAAAACTCCCGTTTCATAAGCATTTATCGCGCCTAAACATGAAATTGTCTCAAGTTGGTTATTTTTTACATAAAACCCTTGAAATGTGTTCTTTTTTGAATATGATGAAATTCTGTTCATTGCAACAGCTGCTGCATCCAAAGGGATGAGCGCTTGAAATCGATGATTTCAAGTTCAGCAAACGGAGTCTGAATTACCCTTCAGGCTTATTTTTAGAGCGATTACCGTCGCTGTAACAAGATACTGTTTACCGTAACGGTACTATGCAATAGGAGTTTCACATGGAGAAGTTATCCGGCGCCAGCATGATTGTGCGTTCCCTTATTGATGAAGGGGTAAAGCACATATTTGGTTATCCTGGCGGCTCAGTGTTAGATATCTACGACGCCCTGCACCTTATCCCCGGTATTGAACATATTCTGGTTCGCCACGAACAGGCCGCCGTGCATATGGCCGATGGTTATGCACGTGCTACGGGAAAAGTAGGCGTAGTACTCGTGACCTCAGGCCCAGGTGCCACCAATGCCATTACTGGCATCGCCACCGCCTATATGGATTCGATTCCATTGGTGGTGTTATCTGGCCAAGTGCCGAGCAATCTAATCGGTAACGATGCGTTCCAAGAATGCGACATGATTGGGATTTCACGCCCAGTCGTCAAACACAGCTTTTTAGTCCAAGATCCCACTCAAATTCCTGAGATCATTAAAAAAGCCTTTTATATTGCCTCCACGGGTCGTCCTGGCCCCGTCGTGGTAGACTTGCCCAAGGATTGCCTCAATCCGGCATTACTGCACGACTATATTTACCCCGAGAGCATAAAAATGCGCTCCTATAATCCAACGACATCGGGCCATAAAGGTCAAATTCGTCGAGGATTACAGGCATTATTAGCAGCGAAAAAACCCGTGCTTTATGTGGGTGGCGGCGCGATTATTTCTAGCAGTGAAAAGCAGATCTTAACCCTAGCAGAAAAGTTAAATATCCCCGTTGTCAGCACCTTAATGGGTCTTGGAGCCTTCCCTGGCACCCATAAAAACAGCTTAGGTATGTTGGGGATGCACGGTCGCTATGAAGCCAACATGACCATGCATAACTGCGATCTTATCTTCGGGATTGGCGTGCGTTTCGATGACAGGACCACCAATAACATCGAGAAATACTGCCCTAATGCCACCATTTTACATATCGATATCGACCCCTCATCGATTTCAAAAACCGTACGAGTGGATATCCCGATCGTTGGCTCGGCCGATATTGTATTAGACAGCATGTTAGCCCTGCTTGAAGAATCGAAGGAGAGCAACGATAGCGAGGCGCTCAAGCAATGGTGGCAAGAAATCACTGTGTGGCGCGAGCGTAACTGCTTGGCATACGATAAGGAAAGTCATCGGATCAAACCACAACAAGTGATCGAAACCCTATACAAACTCACTAATGGTGAGGCCTATGTCGCCTCGGATGTGGGCCAGCATCAAATGTTTGCCGCACTCTATTATCCCTTTGATAAACCCCGCCATTGGATTAACTCCGGTGGCCTTGGCACCATGGGCTTTGGTTTACCCGCAGCCATGGGGGTCAAAATGGCAATGCCAGACGAAACCGTCGTGTGCGTAACGGGCGATGGTTCGATTCAAATGAATATTCAAGAGCTTTCAACCGCTCTGCAATACGATACGCCGGTTAAAATTATCAACTTAAACAACCGTTTCCTCGGCATGGTCAAACAGTGGCAGGATATGATCTACTCGGGTCGCCATTCCCATTCCTATATGGATTCGGTACCCAACTTCGCCAAAATTGCCGAAGCCTATGGCCATGTTGGCATGACGATTAGCGATCCTGCTGAGCTTGAGTCTAAGATGGCCGAAGCTCTTGCCATGAAAGACAGACTGGTATTTATCGACATTATGGTGGATGAGACTGAGCACGTGTATCCGATGCTTATCCGCGGCGGCGCGATGAATGAAATGTGGTTAAGCAAAACGGAGAAATGCTAATGCGTCGAATTATATCTGTATTACTTGAGAACCAGTCCGGCGCCCTATCCCGTGTTGTCGGCCTGTTTTCCCAGCGCGGTTATAACATTGAAAGCTTAACCGTGGCGCCGACCGATGATAATACCTTGTCACGTCTTAATATCTCACTTGTCGCCGATGAGAAAGTGCTTGAGCAAATCGAGAAACAACTGCACAAGTTAGTCGATGTGCTTAAGGTGTCGAATGTTACCGAGTCAGCTTATATTGAGCGGGAACTGGCACTGGTTAAAGTCCGTGCCCAAGGGGAGCTTAGGGAAGAAATTAAGCGCACCGCCGATATCTTCCGTGGGCAGATTGTCGATGTCACCGCCAATCTTTACACCATCCAATTGGTGGGCACGACCGAAAAACTCGATGCCTTTATTCATTCCATGGGTGAAGTGACCAAAGTAGTTGAAGTATCGCGCTCGGGCGTTGTCGGCTTAGCTCGCGGCGAAAAAGCGATGAAAGCCTAAAGAGCTTATATAAAGATAACGCTTAGAAAACATCTCCAATTCGAGCCAGATAAGAAATAACAAAAAGGAAGGGGAGCATTTAGCTCCCCTTCCTTATCCGCGCGATGCTGGATTAGGATTGACTATCTAATAAGCGCGATGTGGTGATTTCAATCTTGCGTGGTTTTAATGCTTCTGGGATCTCACGCACTAAATCAATATTCAATAAACCATTCTCTAAGCTGGCACCCAATACGGTCACATAATCAGCCAGTTGGAAGGTGCGTTCAAACCCGCGCTCGGCAATACCTTGGTATAGGTATTTACGCTCAGTTTGGCTTTCGGCCTTATTGCCTTTAACCAGTAATTTCTCACCTTCGCTACTGATCTCAAGCTCTTCCATCGAGAATCCTGCCACGGCCATCGTAATGCGATAACGATTTTCGCCGAGGAGTTCAATATTATATGGAGGATAACCTGAGTTGCCATTATTCGCGGCAGCATGTTCTGCCATCTGGGCTAAACGATCAAAACCAATAGCACTACGGTAAAGAGGAGTTAAATCATAAGTACGCATATTCATATCCTTATCTTAAGCAATATGGGAAATTGGCGAACGGTTTTCAGGTTGAAAACACACATTTGTTTCGCCTAAATTAACTTCTGTCCTAACGGCACAGAATCGATTGGGATCCTCATCGAGCGATCCTGCAATAGATATAAGGATAGGAAAGCGGATTTCAAGGAAGAAATTTAAAAAAATTTAAAAACCAAATAAAAATAGTGCATTACAAACACGCCAACGCGATTCCATTAGCCAATTCCAGCCAATAAAAAAGGAGCACTAAGGCTCCCTTCTTCGGTCCGCACTCAAATTAACGAGTACGTGGACACAGTTCTTCAGCACTGAAGAAGTAAGCAATTTCACGTTCTGCAGATGCTAAAGAATCTGAACCGTGAGCTGCGTTTTCGTCGATGCTTTGAGCGAAATCAGCACGGATAGTACCAGGAGCCGCTTGAGCTGGGTTAGTTGCACCTAAAATTTCGCGGTGAGCTAAAACAGCGTTTTCGCCTTCTAATACTTGAACCATGATTGGGCCAGAAGTCATGAAAGCAACCAGAGCACCGAAGAAGCCACGCTCGCTATGCTCAGCATAGAAACCTTCAGCTTGTTCTTTAGTCAGGTGTAACATTTTAGCTGCAACGATCTTCAGACCAGCAGTTTCAAAACGGTTGTAGATTGCACCGATGTGGTTTTTAGCAACAGCATCAGGCTTAATGATAGAAAATGTGCGTTCGATCGCCATAACAAGCTTCCTTTGTCAGCAAGTTTGAAAAAATTCGCGCGGATTATACGAAATTTAAAAAGTAAATCCTATCTTTAAAGCACATAAGTCTGAGATATTGCGCACATTGGCTGGATTTGTAACCAGATTGATCACACAAAAAAACGCCAGTTGTCATTTAAGGGCAACTGGCAATTTATTATCGAGATATCTCTAAGGAGATAAATACAGGAGTAAGTATTATCAAATTAGCTTACTTTCTATTTTTTGCCCAAATTCCTGCCCAAGCAATCAAAGCAACCAAAATAACCGCTGGCGCTAAATCGAGCAAATGATGGAATAAACCGACACCGCCATGACCAGGATGAGCCCATGCCAACGCGGGTAACAGTGTGAATAACATAGCAAACAAAAGTTTCATGTGAACATCCTTGCGTTGCGAGAATAATATTAAGCGGTTAACTGCTTAACCGATAAGTAACAAGGTACGTTATTCAATAAAAAGGAAGTTGATACTGATCAAACTCCGACTAAAATCCCATTTCACAGCCAAATAAGCGTGATGAATGTCACACAAATTAGTTTTTTCGTGGACAAGTTGCCGCAACAACAAGGTGAGTAACTGATGTTATTTTTCCTCGATCCAGCATTGTTGAATAGCTTCTAATACCTTTTCATTGCAATGTTTAGGATCGTCATCAAAATCCTCTAGCGCTAACACCCACTCATACAACTCGGTAAAATGCAGTTTGCGGGGATCAACATCTGAATGTTTTTCCAGTAATTCCAAGGCGATATCTAATGAATCAATCCACTTTAATGACATCCTCTTTCCCCTATGCAAACGGACATTTCAACGCATTTCACCTGAGTTTAGCTTAATCACCACTCACTTTACGCTTGAGTTGTTTTTTTTGTCTTAATTGCGTTTTTCTCAACAAACTCGATTATCGCCCCAGCGACATCCTTAGCTGTAGCACCTTCGATCCCTTCAAGGCCTGGTGAAGAATTCACTTCCATCACTAATGGGCCATGGTTGGAACGCAATAAATCCACACCCGCAACGTTCAGGCCCATGGTCTTAGCGGCACGAATAGCCACTGAGCGTTCTTCTGGCGTGAGTTTAACTAAACTCGCCGTACCGCCACGGTGGAGGTTTGAGCGAAACTCCCCTGGCATGGCTTGGCGCTTCATCGCGGCGACTACTTTATCACCAAGGACAAAACAACGAATATCCGCACCGTTAGCTTCTTTGATATATTCTTGTACCATGATATTAGCCTTTAATCCCATAAAAGCTTCAATCACGCTTTCGGCCGCTTTACGGGTTTCAGCCAAAACAACGCCAATACCTTGAGTGCCCTCAAGCAATTTAATCACTAGCGGCGCACCACCAACCATATCGATTAAATCAGGAATATCGCTTGGCTTATTGGCAAAGCCGGTGATCGGCAAACCAATACCACGACGTGACATCAACTGCATTGAACGCAGCTTATCGCGGGAGCGCGAAATGCCAACAGAATCATTGAGTGCGTAGACGCCCATCATCTCAAACTGGCGCAGCACCGCAGAGCCATAAAAGGTAATTGATGCGCCGATACGTGGGATCACCGCATCAAAGGGCGGTAATTCTTCACCACCAATATGAATGCTCGATTGGCGCATATTGATGTTCATATAGCATTCGAGCGGATTGATCACTTTGACTTCGTGACCACGTAATGTCGCAGCCTCAACGAGTCGCTTTGTGGAATATAGCTCAGGCCCTTGCGATAGGATCGCGATTCTCATTCTGGTCTCCGACAACCATTTCATTTTGAGCGCATAATACGCTTGCTTAAGGATAAATCAATCATGGCTATTATTGCTTGCGCAAATGCTAGTCTACAAAAGACAAAAACCAGTCACTAGGACTGGTTTTTGGCGATTTCAGCACAAAAGTGACTTAGCCTTCGCTCACCATATTGACAGTGTATTTAGGCATTTCAATCACCAGATCGCAATCAACCACTTTAGCCTGACAGGATAAGCGGCTCTCAGGCTCGAGTCCCCAAGCTTTATCAAGCATATCGTCTTCAAGTTCATCACTTGGCTCTAGCTCATCAAATCCTTCACGCACAATGCAATGGCACGTAGTGCAAGCACAGGATTTTTCACAGGCATGTTCGATATTGATGCCATTGCGCAGCGCCACATCGAGAATCGTTTCACCTACTTCAGCTTCCAACACTGCGCCATCGGGACACAACTCAGCATGGGGAAGAAAGACTAACTGGGGCATCACATCACCTATATCTTGTCAATTGACTGACCTTTAAAGGCCACTCGAATAGAATTATCCATACGTTTTGCGGCAAAATCTTGAGTATGTTCATCAAGAATTTCGATCGCATTTTTAATTGCATCAGCATCATCACCGCCAGCGACGTGAACCAGCTGAGCCATCACAGTATCAATCTGCTGACGCTCATCGCTTGTGAGTAAGTCACCATCTTTAGAGAGCGCTGCATTCAAGGACTCAAGCACCCTCGCCGCCTCAACTTGCTGCTCAGCCAGCATACGGCGGCTGATATCTTCTTTAGCATGCTTCATCGAGTCTTTGAGCATAGTCGCGATCTCAGTATCCGATAAACCAAACGAAGGCTTGACCTGAATGCTCGATTGCACGCCAGTGGATTTCTCCATGGCCGTCACACTTAATAATCCATCAGCATCCACTTGGAAGGTCACCCGGATATGGGCTGCACCTGCCGCTAACGGTGGAATACCTTTTAGGGTAAAGCGTGCTAGAGAGCGGCAATCGTCAACTAACTCGCGCTCACCCTGCACGACATGGAACGCCATCGCCGTTTGTCCATCCTTGAAGGTGGTGAACTCTTGGGCGCGTGCCACGGGGATAGTCGTGTTACGAGACACCACTTTCTCCACTAAACCGCCCATGGTTTCAATCCCTAATGATAGTGGGATCACATCAAGCAGTAATAATTCAGATTCGGGTTTGTTACCGACCAAAATATCAGCCTGAATCGCCGCGCCAATGGCGACAACACGGTCAGGATCGATTGAGGTTAATGGCGCTTTACCAAAAAAGGCTTCAACTTGCTCACGTACTAATGGTACGCGGGTAGAGCCGCCAACCATGACGGTTTCAAGCACTTCATCAGCCGTTACGCCCGCATCACGTAGGGTGCGGCGACAACTTGCGATGGTTTTCTTCACAAGCGCAGCGATGAGGCTCTCAAATTGCGCCTTAGTAACCACTTGTTTGAGCACCGAACCATCGGCAAGGGTAAGACTAGCCTCAGTATCACTCGAATCGGTTAAGGCTTCTTTCACCCGGCGCGCTTCAATCAATAGCTGGCGACTTAACTGAGAGTCGATATCAGTCAGTTGCCACACTTGCTGCATATGTGCTTGTAAAAGATGATCAAAATCATCACCACCGAGCGCAGAATCGCCGCCCGTAGCCAGTACTTCAAATACGCCACGGTTTAAGCGCAAAATAGAAATATCAAAGGTGCCACCACCGAGATCGTAAATGGCGATAACACCTTCTTGCTTAGAGTCTAAGCCATAGGCAATCGCAGCCGCAGTGGGTTCATTTAATAGGCGTAAAACATTAATACCCAATAACGATGCTGCATCCTTAGTTCCCTGACGCTGGGCATCATCGAAATACGCAGGCACAGTGATCACTGCACCTTGCAGCTCACCGCCAAGGGTTTTTTCGGCGCGTTCAATTAAAGGACGTAAAATTTCGGCAGAAACTTGCACCGGATTCACTCGACCTTGGGGCGTCACAAACAGCGGTAAACCATTTTCACTGGCTTCGAATTGATATGGGAAAGATTGCTCACCAGCTTGGATGTCCGCAAGACTACGCCCCATAAAACGTTTAACGGAAACGATAGTGTTTTGAGGATCCTGCGCTGAACTTAACGCCGCCACATAACCCACTTCAATTCCATCATGAGTGTAACGAACTATCGAAGGTAAAGAATGCTGTCCGTTTTCATCAGGCAAGGTTGCCGTTACGCCACTGCGTACAGCAGCCACAAGTGAATTGGTTGTACCTAAATCGATGCCAACGGCAAGTCTATGTTGGTGCGGCGCGGCACTTTGTCCGGGCTCAGCAATCTGCAAAAGGGCCATATGTATCCAACTTAGTAACGCCGACTCAAATCAATCGGAATCGGCAAAATAACTGCAATAAGGAAAATTAATCGAGCAACGCGTCTTCGATACGCGTCAGTTCATCGTGTAATTTTGCCATAAATTTAAGTTTGCGAACTTGATCTGCCGCTAACAAGGCGTCTTCGTCACTGCCACTGCTCAGCTGTGAAGCCAATACTTTATTCAACTGAGCGCGGTAAGTCGCAAAAGAATCGTACAGTTCATCAATGCTGGCTTGGGGATCTGCGCTATCACGAATATCTTCAAGTGCTTCACGCCATTCCATCTGCTGCATTAAAAATGCAGTATCTTTCACTGTCGTGGTCTCATGACTTAAATCAATACCACGCAGGGAGAGCATATGCTCAGCACGGCGGATGGGGTCTTTTAGGGTTTGATAACCGTCGTTGACTTGTGCGGTGCGTTGCACCGACAACAACCGTTGTTGCTCGGTATCATTGGCAAACTTATCGGGATGAACCGCACGTTGCAGGTCGCGGTAGCGTTCTGCAAGCAATGCGGTGTCAATATCGAAGCTAGGAGAAAACTTAAACAGCTCGAAATAATTCATGCGTCAATTCGGCAATTAAACAGTGAAACTCTCACCGCAACCGCACTCACCTTTTGCGTTCGGGTTGTTAAATTGGAAACCTTCGTTCAGTCCTTCTTTAACAAAATCCAATTCAATGCCCTGAAGATAGATAAAGCTTTTCGCATCGATAATGATTTTTACACCATCAATATCATATACTTCATCGTCATCGTTCAGTGCATCAACAAACTCAAGCACATAAGCCATACCTGAACAGCCTGACGTCTTTAAGCCGAGGCGCAGACCAATTCCCTTGCCTCGATTTGCTAAGAAAGACCTGACGCGTTCAGTTGCCGCTGGGGTCATTGTAATTGCCATCTTAACTCCAGATGTTACTTAGCTTGTTTCGATTTGTACTCGTCGATCGCCGCTTTAATGGCATCTTCTGCCAAAATGGAACAGTGGATTTTCACTGGTGGCAAGGCTAATTCTTCCGCGATATCGGTGTTTTTGATGGCCGCCGCTTGCTCGATAGTCTTGCCTTTTACCCACTCGGTTACCAGTGAGCTAGACGCAATCGCGCTGCCACAACCGTAGGTTTTGAACTTAGCGTCTTCGATGATGCCGTCTGCGCCGATTTTCAGCTGTAACTTCATCACGTCACCGCAAGCTGGTGCTCCCACCATACCAGTTACGACCGAAGGATCGTTCTTGTCGAAAGAACCAACGTTACGTGGGTTCTCATAATGATCTATCACTTTTTCACTGTAAGCCATGGTACTGCTCCAAAATTATCTATTGTAAATGGTCGAATTAATGATGAGCCCACTGGACCTGATTCAGGTCAATGCCATCTTTGAACATCTCCCACAGTGGAGACATTTCTCTTAATTTATCAATAGATTGAGTAATAACTTCGATAGCGTGGTCGATTTCTTCTTCGGTGGTAAAACGGCCGATAGAGAAACGAATTGAGCTATGCGCCATTTCATCATTTAAACCGAGCGCACGTAACACGTAGCTTGGCTCGAGACTGGCTGACGTACAGGCAGAACCCGATGAAACCGCTAAATCTTTTAATGCCATCATCAGCGACTCACCTTCAACATAGTTGAAGCTGACGTTCAGGCTACCGCTCACACGGTGAGTCATGTCGCCGTTTACATACGTCTCTTCGATGTGCTTGATGCCATTCCATAACTTGTCACGCAGTTTAGCGATACGTGCGTTGTCTGTTGCCATTTCAGCTTTTGCGATTGCAGCCGCTTCACCTAAACCGACGATTTGGTGAGTTGGCAATGTGCCACTACGCATACCACGTTCATGGCCACCGCCGTGCATTTGCGCTTCTAAACGAATGCGAGGTTTACGGCGAACGTACAGAGCACCAATCCCTTTTGGACCATACATTTTGTGGCCAGAAATAGAGATCAGATCGACCTTAGTGGTTTGTACATCGATAGGTAATTTACCCGCGCTTTGTGCAGCATCCATATGGAAGATAATGCCTTTTGAACGGCATAACTCGCCGATAGCATCCACATCATGGATCACACCGATTTCGTTATTCACATGCATGATGCTGACAAGAATCGTGTCGTCGCGCATCGCCGCTTCTAAACGTTCCATCGGAATGATACCGTTAGCATCTGGCTCTAAGTAAGTGACTTCAAAACCTTCACGCTCAAGCTGACGGCAGGTATCGAGTACCGCTTTATGTTCAGTCTTGCTGGTGATGATGTGCTTGCCTTTCTTATTGTAGAAGTGCGCTACGCCTTTGATCGCCAGATTGTTTGATTCGGTTGCACCTGAGGTAAACACGATTTCACGGTGATCAGCATTGATCAGATCAGCCACTTGGCTGCGCGCCACATCCACCGCTTCTTCCGCTTGCCAGCCATAACGGTGAGAACGTGATGCTGGGTTACCGAAGATGCCATCCATCGTCATGTATTGGAACATTTTTTCCGCGACTCGCGGATCAACTGGCGTGGTGGCGGCATAATCTAAATAGATAGGAAGCTTCATAACACACTCCGTACTTAGCAGTCTCTGCCGAGGCTACATACAACGTACAAAAATAATTTTTATCGTATAACAAAAAGCCTATAAGCTGACTCTTTGCTCCTTTTGCATAGTGTCTTGCTTAAGCGAAATAAATTGCACATCTCGTTTCTGCATTAAGCCCGCAAGACTGATACCATCTAAAAAATCTGAAATTTGTTTGCTTAAATCGCCCCAAAGCGAGTGCGTTAAGCAGCGAGTTCCACTCTGGCAATTGCCTAATCCTTGACAACGAGTCGCATCGACAGACTCGTCAACGGCATGAACCACCATGCCAACAGAAATATCATTTGCCTCTAGGCCTAAACGGTAACCACCACCAGGACCTCGGACACTTGCCACTAGGCCATGTTTGCGTAACTTTGCGAAGAGTTGTTCCAGATAGGAAAGCGAAATCCCTTGTCTTTCAGAGATATCCGCCAAGGGAACTGGTCCTGAAGCTGAGTGGATAGCCACATCAAGCATTGCGGTTACTGCATAACGACCTTTAGATGTAAGTTTCATAACTACCATAGCTCCCGAACAGGTATGGAGCTATTTCAACATACCCGAGTAAATCAGTCAAGTATAAAACCGAGTAAAACACTCAAGTATTTAAGCGTGCCGTTAACCAATACCCTTTCATCTTGGTGGGGTATTTAACCTTTTTCTGCCCTAAGATTCAATGCCAAAGGGGCAATTAATCACCCAAATTGGCCTGATATCGGGATCTAACGCACTATCTTGAAATGAAAGCAGAGCACACATGCCCAAAGTGTTCAAAAGCTATACAATGGGATTTGCACTATCGAAATAAAAGCGTTAGCAGAGTGGTGACACTCTAAAAGAAATTGCATCTACTCTGCTATTTTCAGGACTATATACTTGGATCAAACTCATCAAGCGCACTTTGGCGCTTATCAGCAGCCACCTTTTCGACATCGTTAAAATCGCCAACATTCAGCTCAGGCAATCTTTCGGTGCACACATCGCCACCTAAACGCTGGATAGCTTGACACAACTCCTGCACCTTTGAGTCCATTAAATGCATATGGTCCAGCATTTGACCAATCGCGTTAGCAACGGGATCGGGATTATCAGGTGAGACCGCGTAAGCATCGAAACCATACTTCTTAGCCATAGCACTACGGCGTTCGGATTTTTCTTTTGATTGTGGTGAGGGGGTTGCTACCACACGCCCAGGAATACCAACCACTGTCGTATCCTTAGGCACATCTTTTACTACAACAGAATTTGAGCCTACACGCGCCCCATCATGCATGGTGATAGGACCTAAGATTTTGGCGCCAGCACCAACAACGACGTTATTACCCAGTGTTGGGTGACGCTTACCTGCTTGCCAAGTGGTGCCGCCCAATGTCACGCCGTGATACAAGGTGCAATCATCGCCAATTTCAGCGGTTTCACCGATCACCACGCCCATACCATGGTCGATAAAGAAACGATCGCCAATAGTAGCACCAGGATGGATCTCCACTCCCGTCAACCAGCGCGAAAAAGTCGATAAACAACGAGCCATTAAGCGCCAATCACGCTTCCATAACTTATGGCTTATCCTGTGCAGCCAAATGGCGTGCATGCCAGGATAATTAACCAAGATCTCAAAGGCGCTACGCGCCGCGGGATCACGGTGATATATAGATTCAATGTCTTCTTTTAGCCTAGCTATCACACCCATTACTCAATCCTTCGCGATTACCGTTATGTACCAAATTTGCTTTGGCTATTTTTGTTTATTACCCACCACTTTATCAATCGAAGTCAAAATTCCCCGAAGAATATTCATCTCTTGACTTTCGATACGTGCACGGCTGAATAGACGGCGTAACTTTGTCATCACTTGGCCGGGATGGTTTTTAATAATAAAGCCTGTCGATGATAAGGTACTTTCAAGATGTACAAAGAAACGCTCAAGATCGGCAGAGAGTGGATATTCTTCAACCTCTTGTGACACCTCCGTTTGGGCTAAATGTGCCACACGCGTCTCATAACAAATGATCTGCACAGCCTGCGCGAGGTTCAATGAGCTGTATTCAGGGTTAGCAGGAATCGCCACATGGTAAGTACATTGCTGTAATTCTTCATTAGTTAACCCATGATTTTCACGACCAAAGACGATGGCGACAGGCCCTGCTAAACTTTCTGTCACCAGCTTTTGTCCTGCTTCTCGCGGATCGAGCATAGGCCAATCTAAGGTACGGCTACGGGCACTGGTGGCAATCACCAAACTGCAATCGGCGATGGCTTCTTCTAAGGAATCCACTTTAACCAGATGTTTTAAAATGTCCGAAGCGCCTGCGGCCAAGGCAATGGATTGACCGTCCACTTCACATCTTGGTTCAGCAAGATACAGGGTTGATAACCCCATCGTCTTCATCGCTCTGGCGGTTGAGCCAATATTGCCGGGGTGCGATGTCCCCACTAAAATCACCCGAATATTACTTAGCATGAAACGACTTAATTTAATTCACAAAACACAGGGAGCGAATACTATCACAGGCGTGCGCGAATGCTTATATGAAAATCGGTATTTGATATAACAATCAAATCGAGTATAATGCCGCCCGCTATTTTTAACGTTCTTTAACATCCAGGGGATTGCAATGCATCCGATGCTGACGATTGCTGTTCGCGCTGCTCGCGCGGCCGGCCAAACTATTATGCGTGCCTACACTGAACTTGACCGAGTTGAAGTCAGTGCTAAAGGTATCAACGATTTTGTTACCAGTGTAGACAAGGAAGCAGAAGCCGCTATTACCTATCAAATTCGTAAATCTTACCCAGATCACACTATCGTGGGTGAAGAAAAAGGCGAAAATCGCGGTGAAAACAAAGACTATATTTGGATAGTCGATCCTCTGGATGGCACTAACAACTTCGTTAGAGGCATTCCCCATTTTGCGGTTTCTATCGCACTCCAATACAAAGGCAAAACTGAAGTTGCCGTTGTTTATGATCCAGTTCGTGAAGAATTATTTACCGCTATCCGTGGTAAAGGCGCCAAATTAAACGATTTCCGTATTCGCGTGACCAATGTTAACGAACTAGCACCAACCATTATCGGTACAGGTTTTCCATTTAAAGCCCGTCAACATACCGAAACCTATATGGCCATTTTCGGCGAAGTGTTCGGTCATTGTTCAGACTTACGTCGCACAGGTTCTGCAGCATTAGATTTAGCCTATGTGGCCGCAGGCCGTTTAGACGGTTTCTTTGAAATTGGCTTAAAGCCATGGGATATCGCTGCTGGCGATCTGTTATGTCGTGAAGCAGGTGGCACAGTCACTGACTTTACTGGCGGTCATAACTATCTGATCTCTGGCAATATCGTTGCGGGTTCTCCGAAAGTGACGACCGAATTAGTAAAAACCATGCGTCCTTTACTAAACGAAGGCTTAAAGCGTTAATCACGTTTAGCGCAAAACAAGACCAAAAAGGCCAGTGATATTATCACTGGCCTTTTGTTTTTGAGCTTTTAAGTGCAGAACGGTAGCGCCAGTTATCTGCCCGCCAATGCCTGCGCAGGGCCAATTTGACTTGCTTTCCATGCAGGATACAGGGTTGCAATCAGGCTCATTATAAACGCGGTGGCAATCACTAAACCGGCATCCGCCATATGCAGTTCGGAGGGAAGAAAATCCACAAAATACACATCCGCAGATAACAATTGGATCCCAAGTAATTGCTCAATGCCACGAGCAATAGCACTGAGATTAATGGCTGTCGCAATACCAATCACCCCACCGAGCGCACACCCCACTAAACCGTTTAATGCCCCCTGCACCATAAAAATGCCCATTACCGATAAACGACTCAGTCCCATGGTCATCAGGATCGCAATTTCACTGGCCTTATCGCGCACCGCCATCACCAAGGTCGAGACAATATTGAAACAGGCCACACCAATCACCAGAACTAACACGAGGTACATTATGGTGCGAACCAATTGAATATCTTGATATAAATGACCTTGTGTTCGAGTCCAATCACTAATATACACTGACTGATTCAACGCATAACCTAACTCGCGAATTTTCGCTGGCGCCTCAAACACCTGCGCCACGCTGATGCGAACCCCCGTCACGCCTTGATGTAAATTAAGGATATTTGCCGCATAACGCATGGGAATATACGCGGTGGTTAATTCAAGCTCTCCACCTAAGCGATACACACCTGACACCACAAAGCGATGGCTTTTTGCAGCACGTAAGCTTCCCGCATGTTCAGGGTCAAGATCTTGTACATACAGCGCCAGCGTATCGCCGACTTCGAGGCCTAATTTTTTCAGCAAACTTTCACCAAGGACGATGTGATTATCATCTTCACTCAAGCTCTGCCAAGTCTCGGGAGTCATAAATTGCGACAATGTAGAGACTTTTGCCTCTTGTTCAGGATCAATGCCAACGACAGCAAGCCCCTGAAAACCACCAGGCTTTTGCACTAAACCCTGCATACGAATAAAAGGCGCCGCTGCAGTAATGCCTTCAATCTGCAGCGCAGTTTGCTCAACAGCGCGCCAGTCAGCAATCGGCTCATTCACGCCCACCACATCCGCTTGGGAGATCACCCCGAGTAAACGTTGCTCCAGCTCGCGCTCAAAACCATTCATCGCCGAGAGCACGATAATTAATACGGCGACACCCAGAGCAATACCCGCTGTCGATGCAAAGGAAATAAAGCTAATAAAACTATTGGATTGGCGCGCACGGTAAAAACGCCAGCCAATTGAGAGGGCTAATGGTCCTTTCATTGGGCGCTTTCCGGTACTTGCAAATAACCATTTTTCATGGTGAGTTGTCTGTCCATCCGCGCTGCCAATTTAGGATCGTGGGTAACCACCACAAACGCGGTACCGAGTTGATTGGCCAATTCGCGAATAAGTTCATACACGGCCTCGCCGCTCTTCGCATCGAGATTTCCCGTAGGTTCATCGGCCAGTACGAGTTTGGGTTTGTTGATAAGCGCCCGGGCGATTGCCACCCGTTGCCGTTCACCGCCCGAAAGCTCAGCAGGAATATGGCTCATTCTGTGCCCAAGACCCACTCTCTCGAGCAAAACCTTGGCATCGGCTTGCGCTTGGCTGCGATCACGACCTTGGATAAATGCCGGCATTGCCACATTTTCAAGGGCGGTAAATTCAGGCAACAAATGATGAAATTGATAAATAAAGCCTAAATCCTGATTACGGATCTGCGCCTGACGCGCACTGCTCACTTGATATAAATCCTCACCAGCCAACAACACTTTTCCCGATGACGGTTTATCAAGCGTCCCCATAATATGCAGTAACGTACTTTTACCCGAGCCTGAAGTGCCCACAATCGCCAGCTGTTCGCCCTTAAATACCTGTAAATCCACATCAGACAACACCTGCGTGGTTACATCGCCGTCGTGATAACTCTTACTCACCGCCTGCACTTGCAGTAACACATCTTGCATTGAGATTCTCGCTATTGATTCTATATGACATGGCAAAGTGCCACGTCTACACTCCACTTTTACGATGGAGCAATTATTTTAGTCGTTGAAAACACCGTTATTCATAACGCAGCGCTGTCGCTGGCTGCACCCTTGCAGCCCGTAGCGCAGGGTAAAGAGTTGCCACTAGGGTCACCACTAAGGTACCGACAATAATCAGCGACAATTGCCCAAGCGCCAGTTTTACCGGCAACATTTGTCCAGTCCCTAAAATCGAAATACCCAGGGTTGCCATAATGCCATTCAAATTAAGGGTAATTAGAATACCGACCACTAAGCCCAGCACTAAACCTAACACCGCATTCAATAAACCTTGCACCACAAAAATGCCCATCACAGCTGAGGTTCTTAAACCTTGGGTTTTAAGCACTGCGACATCGGTGGTTTTATCGACAACCATCATGACTAGCGCCGAGACAATATTGAATGCCGCCACCGCCACAATCAGGCTGAGCATCAGCGACATCATATTTTTTTCCATCTTCACTGCGCTAAATAGATGTCCATAGGTGTCACGCCAATCGCTCGTGGTCGCCTCGATGCCCTGCTCTGTTAAGATTTGCTGCACATCCTTGGCAAGTGCAGGCGCGTTAAAAGGATCGTTTAAATACAGCCTTAGCTGGTTGATTTCATCACTGGGCTGACGCATTAACCGCTTTGCATCTTGATAATGAACGTAAGCCACGCCCGCATCCACTTGTGAACCCATTTCGAACACTGCAGACACTAAAAACTTACGTTGGCTGGGCACAGGGCCAAGCGGCGAGTACACCACGCCATCGCCACTTAATAAGCGTACCGTATCCCCAGGGCTGACTTTTAACTGGCGCGCCAGTTCGCTGCCCAATATGACCTTATACTGGCCACTGGTTAACTCGTTAAACGCGCCGGAATAGGTATGTTGCGCCACCGCGGAGAGTTTTTCGGCAAGCTCAGGAAACACTCCAAACACTTGCACGGCGCGGATATTCGCCGCCGACTGCACCATGGCTTGCGTCGACACACTTGGCGTCACCCCTTGCACGCCGGGCAGCTTAGTTAGCTTTTCTGCCGCAATAGTCCAATCGCTTAACGGAGCTTTAGTATAAACAGTCAATTGCGGTACAGCGCCGAGGATGCGCTGCTTTAATTGCCCTTCGAGGCCATTCATCACCGAACTGACCACGATCAAGGCGGCAACCCCTAAAAAAATGCCCGAAACGGCAAATAAGGTAATAAAAGAAGCAAATGCGTTTGCTTTTCTGGCCCGCCAATAACGGTAACCAACGTAGAGAGGGAATCGAAGATCCATTGAAAGAGGGCTGCGTCCTGTGTGCTGAACTTGCTAAATCATAAAGATGGGCACGATAATAGGGGTTTAGGTTCTATAAATAAAGAGGCAAGCCTTGTTCACTGACACCAATCCGTATTTTAGTGTGCCTCATCCCTTTACCGCTTACTTAAGCCTCTGGGACGAAAATCGACCTCTACCCAATGAAATGGCTTTAAGATCAATGCAATCCTTAGGGATCCAGCTATTGAGTGAAGTAAAAGCCCTCGAAGCGAGCTGTTTGTTACAATTGCGGCATTTAGATAATGAAGCCAAGGTGGTGGTGGATTTTCTCAAGCTACAATCGCGCAAGGTGGATTTAGTCCTGCAACACGTGCTCGAAAAAGAAGTCCAAGAGGGTGATAAATATGATGGTTGTCAGTTTGGTGGCAGTGGTATTCGCATAATCAGCACGACCGAATTACCTCTAGGGCGCCATTTTAAAGTGACCTTATTTATCCATGACGAACTGGTCGCTATTTTATGTTTTGCCAAGGTCACCGCTTGTATGCTCTCACAGGAAGCCCAATCAACTGCGCAGCAAGCACAACAGTACAACGCATCGTCGCCCTATCTAATCGACCTCGAATTTAGCCAAATACTGGATTCGGATGTGGAGCAACTGGTCAAAGCGAGTCTCAATGTTCAACAAAAACAACTTAAACTGCGTAAACAAGCTAGGGACGAACGCCAATAAAGACGAGAGTTTTCACTAGCACCCTCGCGCCCAAGTCACTACAATAAATGCAACTTTTTGTGAATGAATCCGTTTATCCCACGCCAATGACACATATTTCAGCCCTAACACCGCCCGTTGTAAAAAATGGCACTCAAATGCAAACTCTGTCGTGTATCGCCGGAGTGGGTCAAGCGGTCACCCTCGCCAGCTTGATACGCCAACACCCAGGCACCACGCTCATTGTCACCAGTGACACACCAACGGCATTGAGTCTCGAGTTAGAGCTTAATTATTTATTAGCGAACACCACCATTAAGGTGCGGCTGTTTCCTGACCGTGAAACCCTGCCCTACGACAGTTTTTCACCCCATCAGGATTTGATCTCCCAGCGTTTAGAAACCCTATCGCAAATATCCCATGCCGAGCACAGCGTGGTTATCGTGCCGGTGACAACACTGATGATGCGCTTGCCGCCGAAATCCTATTTAAGCTCCAATGTATTTGTGCTTAAAAAGGGCGATAAATATCAGCTCCATGATGTGCGCCAGCAATTAACCGATACGGGCTATCATTTAGTTGAGCAAGTTTACGAACATGGCGAGTTTGCCATTCGGGGCTCAATTCTCGATATCTTCCCTACCGGCGTAAATATGCCGCTGCGTATCGAGCTTTTCGATGATGAAGTTGAAACCATTCGCCATTTCGACCCAGAGACCCAGCGATCCTCTACACCCGTCGATGCGGTGCGGTTATTACCGGCGAAAGAATTTCCAACCGATAGCAGCGCCATCGAAGGCTTTAGACAGCGCTATCGCCGTCGTTTTGAGGTGATCGTTAAAGAACCAGAATCGGTTTATCAGTTGGTAAGCCGCAATCTGATGCCCGCTGGGATTGAAAACTATCTGCCACTGTTTTTTGATGAGGTTGCGACTCTGTTCGATTACCTGCCAAAAGACACTCAGTTAGTCACCTTGGGCGATATCGAAAAATCCGCTCGCGCCCATTTGCATGAAGTGGAAACACGATATGAAGACCGACGGGTCGATCCGCTACGGCCATTGCTTGCCCCTAAAGAACTGTATTTACTGATAGAAGAATTATTTGCCGCCTTTAAGCCGCTACCTCGCTATCAATTTGTGGCCCCAAATCCTGACACCAATGGTGCTGCGGCGCAAATTGATGCAAGAGCCTTGCCTGAGGTAAGCGCCAATCACAAATTAAAGCAGCCGTTAATCGCACTGCAGGATTATGCTGAGCAGGCGCCGAGGATGCTGTTTAGCGCAGAATCTGAAGGCCGCCGTGAAGCGCTGCTCGAACTCTTGGGTAAAATCCAGTTAAAGCCTACGGTATTTAGTCATTTTGATGAGTTTATTAAAACTGATACCAAACTTGGCTTGATCGTTTCGCCCTTATCCCGTGGTTGTGTACTGGGACTCGGCGCACAAACTGCCGTCAGCATCATCTGTGAAACTGAGCTCTTCGGCCAGCGGATTTCACAGCAGCGTCGCCGCGAAAAACAGCGTCAGATCAGTAACGATACCCTAATCAAAAACTTAGCCGAGCTGAAAGTTGGCCAGCCGATCGTACACTTAGAGCACGGTGTTGCCCTTTACCAAGGTTTAGTCACCCTCGATACTGGCGGCATTGTTGCTGAATATTTGCAACTTGAGTACTCAGGCGGCGATAAGCTCTATGTCCCCGTTTCCAATTTACATTTAATTAGCCGTTATAGTGTTGGCGCCGATGGGGAAACGCATCTTAATAAACTCGGTAACGACACTTGGGCTAAGGCAAAAAATAAAGCCATTGAAAAAATCCGCGATGTGGCCGCAGAACTTCTCGATGTCTATGCACGTCGCCAAGCACGTCCCGGTGAGAGCTGCGAAATCAATGACGAAGAATACGCCCAATTCGCTCAAGGTTTCCCCTTTGAAGAAACCGTCGATCAAGAAAGTGCAATACATGCCGTGCTCGCCGATATGCAATCGCCAACCGCAATGGACAGATTAGTTTGTGGTGATGTGGGCTTTGGGAAAACCGAAGTCGCGATGCGCGCCGCCTTTGTGGCGGTGAATGCGGGTAAACAAGTGGTTGTGTTGGTACCCACCACGTTACTCGCCCAGCAGCACTACGAAAACTTTAAGGACAGATTTGCCGACTGGCCGGTAGTGATTGAAGTGATGTCACGCTTTAGAACCGCCAAAGAGCAGACCCAAGTGCTAAAACAGCTCGAAGAAGGCAAAGTCGACATCGTGATTGGCACCCATAAGCTGCTGCAATCCGAGGCTAAATTTGAGAATTTAGGCCTACTTATCATCGACGAAGAACACAGATTCGGTGTCAGACAAAAAGAGAAAATTAAAGCACTGCGGGCCAATGTGGATATTTTGACCCTCACCGCCACACCGATCCCCCGCACCTTAAATATGGCGATGTCGGGAATGCGCGACTTATCGATTATTGCCACACCTCCCGCTAAGCGTTTGGCGGTGAAAACCTTTGTACGCGAATCCGATCCCGCGACGGTGCGCGAGGCTATATTGCGTGAAATCCTCCGTGGTGGCCAAGTCTATTACCTGCACAATAATGTCGAAACCATTGAAAAATGTGCCCAAGACATTAGTACCTTGTTACCCGAAGCGCGGGTGGTGGTCGCCCATGGCCAAATGCGTGAGCGGGATCTTGAGCGGGTGATGTCGGACTTTTATCACCAAAGATTCAACGTGTTAGTCTGTACCACTATTATCGAAACCGGTATCGACGTCCCTAGTGCAAACACCATTATTATCGAACGCGCCGACACCTTTGGTTTAGCCCAGTTGCATCAGCTACGTGGCCGTGTGGGTCGCTCTCACCATCAAGCCTATGCGTATTTGATGACGCCACATCCTAAACGTATGACTAGCGATGCTCGCAAACGTCTCGAAGCCATCGATGCCCTTGAGGATTTAGGTGCCGGTTTTATGCTCGCCACCCAAGATTTAGAGATCCGCGGCGCAGGCGAACTCTTAGGTGATGAGCAAAGCGGCCATATCTCAAAAATTGGCTTTAGCCTCTATATGGAAATGCTTGAATCGGCGGTCAAAGCGCTTAAGCAAGGTAAAGAGCCATCGCTGGCGCAAATGCTCAATCAGCAATGTGAAATGGAGCTCAGAATTCCGGCCCTATTACCTGAAGACTATGTCGGTGATGTGAATATTCGTCTGTCGCTCTACAAGCGTATCGCCAGTTGTGACAGCGAAGAAGCCTTAGACGAACTTAAAGTTGAGCTTATCGACCGCTTTGGTTTGCTGCCCGAGGCCACTAAAAACTTGATGGAAATGACTCTGTATAAACATCAGGCAACTCGGCTAGGGGCTACTAAAATTGAGGTACACGCTAAGGGTGGCAGTATCGAATTTAGCCAAGATCATAATATCGACCCAGGCTTTATCATTGGATTACTGCAAAGTCAGCCACAAATCTATCGAATGGACGGGCCGAATAAGTTAAAGTTCATGCTCAGCGCCGAAACGGCAAAAGAGAGGCTCGCGTTAGTCAAGCTCTTGCTCGAACAACTATCTCAACATCAATCGCAACATCGTCTTGGAGATAAATAGTGTTACGTCAACTCGCGGTCTCTATCGCTACACTTATTGCACTTTCACACAGTTCACTTGCCCGTGCTGAGGCGTGGTTCGAGGTTGAAGTCTATATTTTCGAACGCCAAAGCCAGTCAACTGAACAATGGCCTATGGCCCCAATTGAGACGAAAACCAATAGTGCAATCGACCTGATCTCACCGGTTGTAGGTCAGGCTGTGGTATCCATGAGTAATGAGTCTGCGCCTTGCACACTTGTTTATGATGCCGATGCCAATAGCCATTGCGCAGAAAACACAAATACGAATGCCACTAGTAACACCGATAATAGCACTACAAGCGGCTTAAGGATCACAGGCCCAAGCACAACGACCACCCAGTACCGTTACCCAAGCATGATCCCATCGGAAATCGGCAGTAGCAGCCAAACCTACGCCAAACTTGGCAGTGGCCCGGTATTACTCGCAAGCAACCAAGGTCAGTTTTCAAGTATCGTTAATAGCTTATCCAGAGAACGTGGTAATCGCAGTCTACTGCATATGACATGGCAGCAACCTATGACGGGTAAAAGCGGCTCAGTGCCTGTTCGCCTATTTGCTGGTAAGGATTTCTCCGCCAACTACCACTTCGATGGCCGCCAAATTGTGCAACAAGCGTTAAACAGTTCGATGCAAAATACTCAAAGCTCCCAAGGAATGGCTTTAGAAAGTTCGGCACCATTGCTGCCCTCTCCTGTTTGGCAACTTGATGGCACGTTAAATATTTATCTCAGCCACTACCTCTATATCGAAACGGCCTTAAATCTTCGCAAAGAAGGACGTAAGTTAATGCCTGTGCCGACCGATGAAACCAGCACAAATACTAATGCGACGCCTGTTAAAGTGATGACGCCTTACCTGATGTCTATTCCGCTGGAACAGAATCGCCGAGTGAAAAGTGATGAGATTCATTATCTCGATCATCCCGAAATGGGCATGGTGATCCAGATCCGTAAAATGGCGCAACCTAGCGCATAAAACGCCAGCCGATCAATGCTAAATAAAAAGCGGTAATACGAGTGTAATTACCGCTTTTTTTATCACCAATAGCTCCATGACCATTCAAGACTCATCGAGACTGAATTTAGCAGCAAATCAGCGCACTATTGAAAAATCCAGATAAATATCATCGCCTTGGTCTTCTTCCACCCGCACCATTAATCCATCGGTGCAAGGCACGCCTAACTCACACCAGGCAATAAGATTATCTACAGCAGGATTACTGCCCTGTGCGAGCACTTCGACACTTCCATCGACGCAATTAGTCACATAACCTGTCACGCCCAAGGCTCGAGCCTTTGTCAGTGTCGCATGCCGACAGCCCACACCCTGTACGGTTCCCGTTAATTTGATTAGCACCCGTTTCATTTAAGACTCCTGAACAAGGTTAGCTTGTTATTCTCATGCGAGTTTAAGCATAGCCGAGATTTGAGCTTAGTTACGTTATAAATGTGTTAAGTGATGGATTTACTGAGTGAAACAAATGAAATGAAACGCATAAAAAAACAGCTAACAAGACCGCTGTTAGCTGTGTCGGGCGACATACGCAAAAGGTTGTCCATAAATGGACTAATGGCATAAAAGTTTGTAGCATTTTGTAACAAACTATTAAGACGCGCTACTTTACACAATTAATTACAAATTTCAACAAAATGATAGATAAATCCACTCTTACAGTACTTATTTAATGCTTTTTACTGAAATAGCCAACCAAACCAATAATATATACCGTCAACCATTCCAAATATGAAATATATCGATATACCAATACATGACGCTCGGTAGCATAAGCAGCAACCCCGTACATATAACGAACTGAAATATGGAAATGAGCGAAGGCTAAGGCTGGCAATCACACGAAAACCAAACCTATTCCCCTACAAATGAGTCGCGATGCGCGGTCTAATGATGAGCCTGCAAACGAGTATTAACCGTTAACTTAGCTTAAAAGCTTTGATTTTAGGCAAATGGGCCGCTAATTGGGGGAATTTATGGGGTTGAGT
Source organism: Shewanella sp. MM_2022_3 (assembly GCF_022557375.1). NCBI lineage: Bacteria > Pseudomonadati > Pseudomonadota > Gammaproteobacteria > Alteromonadales > Shewanellaceae > Shewanella > Shewanella sp. MM_2022_3. Next base: position 53,388 of record NZ_JAKZGV010000015.1, on the reverse strand, counting down.
TTCATCCCATTCGATAGGGTAAAAACAACTGAGTTCACTGGACGTTGCTTGACTGTCGAGCACTTCATCAAAACGAGACAGAATGCACATCGCTTTGTGGGTATTCTTCAACCTAAACTCTGAAACACACTTATTGGCGATGTCGGCATACTCTTCCGGGCGATCAATTTTCCCTTGCATTGTCTCTTCTGGATGAAGATTGGGATTGATCAACACCGACTTTAACCCATTTAAAAAGCCAATTCGCTCAGCCCAATACGCCCCCAAACCGACGCCCACCATTAACGGCGTGGGATCGTCGCTATACTGCATTTGCTTGGCGACCTCTTTCAATAAATGCTGCATATCATGCTTGGGGTGCAAAGTGCTATAGCTGATAAGCCTTACATCTGGGTCAATAAACTGCAACTGACGCATTTTTTCGTGATTACCAGGGCTAGTCGCATCGAATCCATGAAGATAAAAAATCATATTGAGACCTTTTAACAATCTGCCAAACACGGCGTATGCCACTAACCCTAGCAAATATTCATTGCAGAACCTTGCGCTACATCAAACTTTTGCCTGTTGTGCGAGTTGGATTTGCTCGGCCAGCTGCTTGGCATTTTCCCAACGAGCACTATTTTCTAATGCGATAGCAGTCTGCGCCGCATTAGGTTTAAGTAAACTCGCCGGATGTTTTGGTGCAGCAGAAGGCCATACAAAACCGTTTAAGAGTGACATAACACCTGGATTATCATTACAAACCAAAATCATATCGCAACCCGCATCCAACGCAGCTTGGGCGCGGCCTAAATAATCTCCCGCAAAAGATGCGCCCTTCATCCCCAGATCGTCGGAGAAAATCACTCCATTAAAACCCAGATCTTTGCGAAGGATCTGCTTTAACCAATAGGTTGAAAAGCCCGCAGGATTGGGGTCAACTTTAGGGTAGATCACATGGGCAGGCATAATGCCTGATAATTTACCTTGAGCGATCAACTCCTTAAACGGCAGAATATCTTGATTAAAAATCGCCTCAGCCTCACGTTCATCGATAGGTTGCGCAATATGGGAATCTGCCGCCACACTGCCATGACCAGGGAAATGCTTACCCACAGCCCCCATGCCCGCCTCGGCCATACCCTCAATAAAACTCTGCGCTAACGCAATCACTTCATCGGGCTTTGCACTAAAACTACGTTTGCCAATGACTTGGCTGATGCCGTTAAGATCGAGCACAGGCGCAAAGCTTAAGTCGATGTCACAGGCGAGTAACTCGATGGCCATTAAAAAACCCAGCTCACAGGCCCAACGTTTCGCCAATGCCATCTCGCCCTTAGCCGCTGGCAAAATATCCCCCATGGCCGGAATAAGCGTAAAACCTTCGCGAAAACGTTGTACTCGTCCGCCCTCATGGTCGACGGCAATCAAAATCTCGGGACGAATTTGGCGAATCTGCTGCACCAAGGCAATTAATTGCCCACGGCTAGTAAAGTTGCGGGAAAACAGGATCAAACCGCCCACTTGCGGATGGCGCAGCATCTCAGCTTCAGCCTCACTGACCTCTAAAGACAGCAGATCCAGCATTAGATAACTCATAATTCTCCCTAAAATTTCTTATTCATACTCAAAAAATAACCATAGCGATACTGGCTACGGGGTTCACAAAAATCCCCAAAAAGCGAGCCATTTACCGTCAAATTTTACCCAAAACCGATAATGTAGGCCATTAAATCGACATTAATGATCCGCTAATTAAGCTCAGCTTATCCGAAGACTTTCTAATAAAAAAAACTAATGTGAATCTTGATACTGATTTATGGGATACTGAACATAAGCGTATCACACAAGCCTATTTTTACGTGGATAGTGCCTGCAGTTTGCCAGAGTTGATGCCCTAAAAACCAGCGTATTAACACCATAACTGCAAAGTTCATCCGCACACACTAAAATAAAAATCGAGACACAACAGGACTTCAATCATGATTAGCGTATTCGATATGTTCAAGATCGGCATTGGCCCTTCGAGTTCACACACTGTTGGCCCCATGAAAGCGGGCAAAATTTTTATGCAGCACCTTGCTGATTCGGGCCAGATTGCCCAAGTGGATGAATTAAGAGCCGAACTCTTTGGTTCCCTCGGCCAAACAGGCAAGGGCCACGGCACAGGTAAGGCGGTCATTTTAGGCTTGATGGGTGAAGATCCTGAAACCGTCGATACCGACAGCATCGATGGCATTCTTGAGCAAGTGTCTAAAAATGAAACCCTCAGCCTCAGCTGCGGCAAAGTAGTCAAGTTTACCCGTGAAGACGGCATTACCTACCACAGACGTAAAACCCTTCCCGCCCATGCGAACGCCATGACACTTTATGCCTACAGCAAAGGCGAATGTATTTTTGAGCGCACTTACTACTCTGTCGGTGGCGGATTTATCTTAGATGAAGATGAAATCAACCAACGTAATGCCTCACCAGCATCGCAAATTGAATCAGCACCTTATGATTTTAACAGCAGCGCCCAATTACTCGAACTTTGTACTGAACATGGCTTAAGCATTTCATCCTTAATGATGGCCAACGAACTTAGCCTTGCCAGTGAAGAAGAGGTCAAAGCCAAGCTGTGGAATATCTGGCAAACCATGAAAACCTGTATCGAAAGAGGTTATCAGAAGGAAGGTATTCTGCCTGGCGGCTTAAAGCTGCGTCGCCGCGCGCCAGCACTCTATCGTCGCCTCAAAGCCGAAGGCCGTAACAACGTCGATCCATTAACCGCAATGGATTGGGTCGATTTATTCGCCCTCTCGGTAAACGAGCAAAACGCAGCAGGCGATCGCGTTGTGACTGCACCAACAAACGGTGCCGCAGGTATTATTCCTGCCGTGCTTTGTTACTACGATACCTTCGTGCAAGAAGTCGATATCGACGTTTGCGCCCGTTACCTGTTAACCGCCGCTGCAATTGGTATCTTGTATAAGAAAAATGCCTCGATCTCAGGCGCTGAAGTTGGCTGTCAAGGTGAAGTCGGCGTAGCCTGCTCAATGGCGGCAGGCGCCTTAACCGAGATTATGGGCGGCACAGTCGAACATGTTGAGAACGCAGCTGAAATTGGTATGGAACATAACCTAGGCCTAACCTGCGACCCCGTAGGTGGCCTAGTACAAGTGCCTTGTATTGAACGTAATGCAATGGGCGCAATCAAGGCCATTAACGCCTCACGTATGGCGCTGCGCGGCGACGGTAACCACAAGGTATCACTGGATAAAGTGATTAAAACCATGATGGATACAGGTAAAGATATGCGCAGCAAATACAAAGAAACCGCCAAAGGCGGCCTTGCGGTGAACATTGTCGAATGTTAATCCACTCAAGCTGTTAATTAACTTAAGTTTTTAGCACTGTAATGCCGCGCTTAACCGTTCAAACCTAAACGATTAAGCGCGGCATTTGTTTATCTTGTACAATCTAATGCCTTAACTAGCAGGACAGGTTTCTGGCGATATCCCAGATATCTGCCAAAGCGTTTTCTCGATCCAATCCCTGAAATAGGCAATACGTGAGTAATGTTCAATCACACCATACTTGCCTTCTTCCCAATTGGTTGACTCAGCATTTTGCCATGAGCTGACACCGATAAGGCAGACTGAATTGATCGAGACGAGATACGCGGGGCCGCCCGAATCTCCTGGGCCACTAATCCCCTCCAATGGTAAGGCATTCGCGTCGCGGTCAAAGATAAATTTCAGCCATTGCTCCTGCACCCCAACTACGGCATTGTGTGCCGCGCGCAATTGTTTGTCGGCCGCCACAACGCCCACTAGCCCATTACCAAAATCGCCACGTCCGACGAAGGTAGCGATTTTACCCGTTTCGGTTGAGGCAGGATTCAATTTAGCGAGTGTGGCGTCTTCAATTGAAGACGCCAATTGAACCAATGCAATATCATAGGGAAAGTGTCGTTCTTTCCAAAGTGGATGTTTTATCACGTTTTTAATCGAGTAAAAATCCTTTTTAAATTGCACTTTATTGCCAGTCGTTAGCTCATTAGCCACATGCGCCGCAGTCACAATCCATTGCTTATCAATAAGGCTGCCAGTGCCAAGCACAATGTCTTCACCTTTATAGCGCCCTAAAAAGGTGACCGTCGAATTATCGCTTTGAGCCGCTACTTGATATTTCGCGTCATCCACATCATGCCTGATAATCATGGCATTGGCGGTACTCGTTATCGCCAGTAACAGCACGAACATCCATTTCATATTGAACTCCTATCCTTATGTATCTTTATTCGTCAATATTGTATTGAAAATATAGAGAATGAATCATCTTTAATTTCGAGAACTTAACAGCTTTTTCTCATTTGAGATATAGCTGCGGTGTTCAAATCATTCAGCCGCGATGGGTCAACAAGACATGCTGAATGACATCGCGATTTATCTATAGAAAATAAAATCGCGATAAACTTAAGTTCACCGCGATTTTTAATATTTAACCCTAGGCATTAACTAAGAAGTTTAATACTGAAAAGGGTTAACAATTGGCAGGGCTATTTAAAATACAAGCTATGGAATTTAAGGTGCTCTTCAATAAAGCTCGCAATAAAATAATAGCTATGATCGTACCCCGCCTGCATACGCAAATCTAAGGGATAACCTTTGACTTTGGCGATATCACTCAATGTTTGTGGCATTAACTGTGTTTCTAAAAAGCTGTCGGCATCGCCTTGGTCGACTAAAATAGGCACTTCGCTGATCGCCAATTTGAGTAACTCACAGGCATCGTATTGGCGCCAGTGCTCGCGATTTTCCCCTAAATACTCGGTAAAAGCTTTAATCCCCCAAGGCGCATTGCTTGGATTACTGATAGGACTAAAAGCCGAGATTGAGCTATATCTGTGGGGATGGGTTAACCCTATCACTAACGCGCCGTGCCCACCCATGGAGTGGCCAGATATGGCACGCTGCCCTGTCACGGGGAAATTCGCTTCAATCAGCGCTGGCAGCTCATGCACGATATAGTCGTACATTTTATAGTGGCGATTCCAAGGTGCTCTGGTCGCATTCACATAAAACCCTGCGCCGAGGCCCAAGTCATAGGCTTTATCCGGTGCATCGGCAACATCATCACCACGAGGACTGGTATCGGGAGCGACGATAGCCATTCCCAACTGCGCCGCAATACGCTGCGCGCCAGCCTTCTGCATAAAGTTTTCGTCGGTACAGGTGAGTCCCGATAGCCAATACAGTACAGGTACAGGCTTATTGGCCGCCTCGGGTGGCAGGTAAATCGCAAAGCGCATCTCGCAGTTCAGCGCCTGAGATTGATGGCGATACTGTTTGTGCCAACCACCAAAGCTCTTGTTACAGCTGATATTTTCTATGGTCATGTCAATCCCTTTCCTGTTCACTTTTAGCGGTTAGCTTGCCGTTCAAGACCCTATCACAAGCTTAAAACACATAAGCAGCAGATAAGTCGTCAGCGGTTATCTGCTGCTGTGATGACAAAGAGCGCAATTATTTATCGAAATGGATCACGCTGCGAATGCTCTTGCCTTCATGCATTAAATCGAAGGCTTCGTTGACTTGCTCAAGTCCCATAGTGTGGGTGATAAAGTCATCGAGCTTAAACTCACCTGCTAGGTATTGTTCAACGATTTTAGGTAATTGCGAGCGTCCTTTCACGCCACCGAAGGCTGAGCCTCGCCATACGCGACCTGTCACCAGTTGGAATGGACGGGTAGAAATCTCCTGCCCTGCGCCTGCAACACCAATGATCACTGATTCGCCCCAGCCCTTGTGGCAACACTCGAGCGCGCTGCGCATCACATTGACATTACCGATACATTCGAAGGAGTAATCCACGCCGCCATCGGTCATCTCGACAATCACTTCTTGAATGGGTTTGTCGAAATTTTTAGGGTTAATACAATCGGTTGCACCTAGTTTACGGGCAAGTTCGAATTTAGATTCGTTGATATCAATGGCAATAATCCGGCTGGCTTTAGCCATGGTCGCCCCAATAATGGCCGAAAGACCGATACCACCTAGGCCAAAAATCGCCACGGTCGCGCCTTCTTCCACCTTAGCGGTGTTCATTACGGCGCCCATACCTGTCGTCACACCACAGCCGAGCAGACAGATCTCTTCTAATGGCGCAGTTTTATTGACCTTAGCCAATGAAATTTCAGGTAATACAGTGTACTCAGAGAAGGTAGAACAGCCCATGTAATGGAAAATTGGCTGACCATCTTTATAGAAACGCGTGGTGCCATCTGGCATTAAACCTTTGCCTTGAGTCGCGCGGATCTTCTGGCACAGGTTTGTTTTACCCGATAAACAGAATTTACATTCACCGCATTCAGGCGTGTAGAGAGGGATCACATGGTCGCCCACCTGCACGCTGGTCACGCCTTCGCCCACTTGCTCAACAATACCACCGCCCTCATGGCCGAGGATCGCTGGGAACACGCCTTCAGGATCGTCACCACTTAAGGTAAACGCATCGGTATGGCACACCCCAGTCGCCACGATGCGCACTAATACTTCGCCGGCTTTAGGTAACATCACATCGACTTCTTCAATCTTGAGCGGCTGTCCCGGCCCCCAGGCCACGGCGGCCTTTGACTTGATAAACTGTGGTTTTTCGTTCGACATGCTTGTCTTTCCTTCTTTTAATCAATGGGCTTATCAATTTACGGCTTATCCTAGCCCTACTCGCTTGTAAGCATAGATTGAGGCGGACGGATAAGCTTAAAAATAGTGTGCGGTAATGCAGTCATTCGATTGTATTTATTTCCTGAGGATTGATAATCTAGCATTTTGGCAATTCATTTTTACTGAGAAGCAATAATGTACCTTTGGGATGGCATATCAGAATTTGTAGCAGTAGCCGAAGCCGAGAACTTTACCTTAGCCGCACAGCGCCTCAATGTGTCCACCGCCCACGTGAGTCGGCAAGTCGGCGCGCTGGAAAATCGCCTCGGCACTAAGCTGTTTTACCGTACGACGCGCAAGGTATCGCTCACCGAAGAAGGCACGATTTATTATCGCCATTGCCGCCAATTGCAGACAGGCCTCGAGGAAGCTGAGCGAGCGATTACCGATCTTAAAGACTCGCCTCAAGGGCTGATAAAACTCACCGCGCCCGTAGCCTACGGTGAAAAATTTATCATGCCGTTACTCAATGACTTTATGGTGCAGTACCCGAGCGTGGAATGTAATGTTGACTTGACTAACAGAACCTTGGATTTGATTGAGGGCGGTTACGATTTGGCTATTCGCCTTGGCAAACTCGCCGACTCCAGCCTAATGGCCAAACCCTTGAGTAGCCGCACCCATTATGTGGCCGCCTCGCCCAGTTATGTTGAAAAATACGGTGAGCCCCATACGCTTTCGGAGTTAAATCAACATAATTGTCTGATCGGGAATCACAATTACTGGCGCTTTATTGAACATGGCCGCGAGCGCAATATTAAGGTACGCGGCAACCTTATCTGCAACAGCGGCTATGCCCTGCGGGATGCAGCGTTAAAGGGCATAGGGATAGTACAACTCCCTGATTATTATATTGAAGAAGATATTCATGCAGGCAAACTTATCTCCTTCCTCGACGCACACCGCGAAGCCAAAGAAGGCATTTGGGCGCTCTACCCCCAAAATCGTCATCTGAGCGCCAAAGTGCGGGTTTTAGTGGATTATTTAGCTGAAAAACTGGCGAGCAGTTAACTCACAACAATTAATCCAATATGAGTGACAATCATCTCGCTTTCGTCAGACGCCCCACCTGTTTAGCGCCAGTTTTCCCTGAGGGTGTAATACAACATACCGAGTGCCAGTGCCTGATTACCAAACCATTCATTCAGCGGGATCCGGATATGACGCATGGCGGCGAAGAGATCGAACTCTCGCATTTGACCATCGATCGCCTGCCCCATGATCTCGGCCATGATATGGGAAGTTGCCACGCCATGGCCGGAATATCCCTGACAATAGAAGATATTCTGAGTAATTTTGCCCAGCTGAGGAATACGGTTAATCACTATCCCCGCCATGCCAGCCCAGGCAAATTCAATATCGACGCCCTTTAACTGGGGGAAAGTACGTTCAATCGCCGGGCGCAGCTCAGCGGCAACGTTTTTAGGATCGCGGCCGCTGTAATTGGTGCCACCGCCAAACATCAAACGGTTGTCGGCAGTTAAGCGGTAATAATCCAGCACGAAGCGGCAATCATACACGGCCAAATCCTGTGGATTAAGTTGCTTAGCTAACTCAGCTGGCAATTGGGCTGTCGCACAATTGCCAAGGGAGGCAGGAAATAACATGCCCCGTAGCTTGGGACGGCCCAATTTGTGGTAGGCATTGCCGGCGATGAGCACGCTGTTTGCCTTAACCGTTCCTTTTGGCGTGACCACGGTTGCAAGCTCTCCTTGCTGAATATCCAGCACCTGCGAATGTTCAAAAATCTGCGCGCCTAATGAGGCCGCGGCTCGCGCCTCACCAAGGCATAGATTTACCGAATGCAGATGCATATTGCGCCGATTGACTAAACCGCCGTGGTACAAGGGCGAGGCTAAATAGGTGGGCATCTCCTGCTCAGGCACTAAGGTCATAAACTCCCCCATGCCACGGCGATTAGCCTCGTCGAACATTTGCTGTAACTCTGCCATATGTGCGGGGCGATAGGCCGTCTGGATATGACCAAATTTTAAATCACAATCAATGTTGTACTTCGCCACTCTACTTTTGATGATATCGTGCCCACGCCAGCGAAGATCCCACACATAATCCTCGGCATCCTGACCAAGATGACGCCGTAATTGCTTGGTCATCGCTGCATCGCCAGATAGGCTTCCGGTCACTTGACCACCATTACGGCCAGTCGCGCCCCAAGCAATTTTATTTGCCTCTAGTAATGCGACTTTGTAGCCTTTTTCAGACAACTCAACCGCTGTTGCAACACCAGTAAACCCACCGCCGATGATGGCAACATCTACACGAAGATCACCTTCAAGTTCTGGATAATCAGACTCTTGCTTAATAGTGGCATTGTAATAAGAGGCGCAGCGTTTGGCTGACATAGGGTTTCCTTACACGATGTTATTATGATTTTTCGTTTAATATTTTTTACAAACGTTCAGAATTTTTGAGTATAACGAAGCTATTATCATGGTCAACAGAAGAATGCCCCTGACAGGGAAATAAGCGAGTTTGGCAAAACAGCTTAAGCCATTGGATTAACGAGGTTAGTGACTTAAGCTAGGCACCACCCGCTAGGATGGTAATAGAATTGACCCTGCGTTATTGTCTCAAGGGTAATCGCCATCAGAAAGACGCATTTCACAAAGATTTATTTAACAATAACTTGTCTAACAATGACCTATCAGGAGAAACTATGCCGCAGGATATACAACCTCAAACAACTGATGTTCTGCCCTTTTCTCAAGCCTGTGAAAATAATAAAGCGCCTATTCTTGCGGTATTAAAAACCGCTTTTGCCAATACCAAACAGGTACTTGAAATTGGCAGCGGCACGGGACAACACGCCGTTTATTTTGCGGCGAATCTCCCTCAGCTTTTTTGGCAAACGAGCGATCAAGCGCAATATCTTGAGGGCATTAGTGCAAGATGTTTACAACAAGGTCATCAACTTGGCGTTCATAATCTTGGCTTACCTATTACACTTGATGTATCACTACCTTGGTCTATCAACGGCCCCCATATCGATGCAGTATTCAGCGCCAATACCTTACATATTATGAGTAAACCCAAGGTGGAAGCATTTTTTAATGGCTTAGGAGAGTATTTACCACAGCTCAACACCCTATGCCTGTACGGGCCTTTTAACTATCAAGGTCACTTTACCAGCGACAGCAATCGGCGATTTGATGACTTATTAAAACAAAGAGATAGTGAAAGCGGTATTCGAGATGTTGAATGGATTGTCACCCTTGCCCAAGCCCAAAACTTAACCTTAGTCGAAGATATCGCCATGCCCGCCAACAATCGCTTACTGCATTTTAAGCATTTATTGGCGTAAGGCGCTCAATCCTGAACCCAAGATTCGCATCAGTGAAGCATAAGGATGCTGTGACTACTTACACTTAAACCATTATACATACGCCCTCAAACTATACTGATAATAAGCAACAACTCAGCCACGCACGCAATTACGGCCATCAGATTTAGCTTCATACAGGGCTTTATCCGCTCTGCTAAACAAGGTTTCTGCATCATCGCCCTTTTGCAAAGAGGCTAAGCCAATCGACACCGTAATGGCGCCCAATGAGAGTTTTTTATCTTTGCCTATGGCTAGGCGCCGCTCGGAGATCCGCTCCCTCAAAGTCTCGGCCACTTGCAGCGCATCATGAAAATGGGTATTAGGCAGCAATACCACAAATTCCTCACCGCCGTAACGGGCGACAAAGTCATCACCACGCACACATTGTTTTAAAGCCAGCGCAACATAAGCCAAGACTTTGTCGCCGATTTGATGCCCATAGGTGTCGTTAAATATCTTAAATCTGTCAATATCCACAAGTAATAAACTACAACGGGTTTGTTGTTCCTCCGCACGATGGATATGGTCTTGAATGGCAATTTCGTAAGCTCGGCGGTTATGTAACGAAGTCAATTGATCTGTCATTGCTGCCAGACTTAAATTTTCCATTTCAGCTTTTAAGTTTTGTACTTCTTGTCCCATGGCATTGAGGCTCTGCTCCATGGCTTGGTTATTAACCAATAGGCTCTGCATTTCATCAAGCACCCCATCGACTAATTGATTTAACGTATTCACATCGGGCGTTGATTGCAGTTGCAATCCAAAATCCGCCAAGGTGCTTGTAAATGCTTCCGTCCCTTGAGTTAACTGAGTAATTTTACTGATGAGAGAGTTAATCAGTATCTGAGTTTCTATCTGGACATTCTCAATGACTTCAGGGGACTTCTCTTGAATAAAATTCTTGTACAGACTGGTATTCACTTCTTTGGTGAATACGACATTGTTAGCAAGAAAACCATCAATAGCACGATTTAGATCTAAGTTTGACTGAGCAAAATACTCATACCAAACGGTGTAGTTTTCTGGCGTAACCGGTATATCAAGCGCAGACATTTGCGGTACAGCTAAACGTAAAATTTGAGCCGCTGAATCGAGCTCTTTATTTGCTGCAGGAAAAGACATGAATCATGCATCCATGAGTTGTTATAATTTTGTATAACTTAAGTTAACTCAACTGCTTCATTTTGGATACTGGGTAAAATGATTATTATGATGGCGCGCAAAAACAAAAAGAGGATGTTGCCATCCTCCTTTAATTTTTTATGTTATGCCAAAAGCGGCTCAACCTCGGCAGCGGGCAAAAATATCCAATTCAGGCTGATAAACCTGAGTTTGAACATTCATTAATCCCAATAGGCTATCGAATAAATTGTCATGGGAAAATCCCCCCTTTTCGGCTTCTTTGGCAAGACAGGCCATATTCAAATGATTGTCTTGACTAAAATCCTCAGAAAACCAAGCCAGCATAGGAATACTCGTTTGCTCAATGGGCGCAATGCTGTAAGGGGCGCCATGCAAATACATTCCTTTTTCACCCAAAGACTCGCCATGATCGGATAGATAGAACATGGCAGTATCAAATTTTTCTTGCTGTTGTTTAAGCTTATTGACGACTTCACTGATGATGTAATCGGTATACAAAATAGTATTGTCGTAGGTATTCATTAACTCCTCAGTGCTGCAATTTTGGATATCGCTACGTGGGCAATCCGGGGTGAATTTACGGTGCTCTGGCGGATAACGGAGATAATAAGTCGGTCCGTGACTGCCAATAATGTGTAACGCAATCACAGTATCTTTTTGCTCGGCGTTAGCTAATGCTTCATCAAGTTTGTTCAACAAAACTTGATCAAAGCAATATTGACCGGAGCACAACTCAGGATCGCTCTTTAAATCGATAGTGATGTTCTCAACCTGATCGCACACGCCTTTACAACCCGAGTCATTATCAAACCATTGCACCTTAATCCCGCCATGATTCAGTACATCAACGGCCGTGTCTTGGGCATAGGCACGGCGGGAATCATAGTCATCGCGTCCCATGCGGGAAAACATGCAAGGCAGCGATACTGCGGTTGCCGTTCCACAAGAATGGCTATCCTTAAAGACCAGTAATCCTTGCCCCTGAGTATGGGCGTTAGTCGGTTTATCATAACCATAGTATTGATAGTTCATCGAACGAGCCGTTTCCCCAACCACCAGCACTAATAAATTGGGCTTACCGTTGGCATTGGGACTGACATTTTTTGCATCCAAGCCAAGCTGTTCATATTTGATTGGTGTTTGTAGGTAATGCACATTGATGTACTTAGCCGCCGCACCAATAAAATAGGTCGGCACGATATAACGCTTAATCTCATCATTATTGCGGCCAAAGGAAGCGTAGTCTTGGAAATAGAAGAAAGCGATAATCCCAAGCCCTGCTAACATCGCCAGCATAAACAAAACTTTATGTAGCAACTCTTTGAAAAATGGCTTGTATTGGATATCAGCTTTGTAAATCAAATAGGCTGGCAAAATCCCCGTAAGCAGCATATTGAGTATGGAAGCAAAATTGACATACATCAGCGCTTCAGCGCTGTTGGTTTGAAAGGTGTTTTCAATCATGCCGTAATCAAACACGATATTGTATTTTAAGGCCGCAAAAAACACGCTAGATGATAATAAAGTGAGGATGATAAAAAAGGGCTTTAGCAGATACTTCACTGTAAACAGCGAAAACACAAAACTCAGCGCAAAGATCAAAAATAACGGCATACTGGCGATAAAAACCGGATCGACATCAGGTTGTTTTTCAATGCCTTTTTTGATGATTTCAAACAGTGGGATATTAAAAACGCAAACGTAAAATAATGCGGTGATAAAAGTGAAACGATTCACGGTTAGGGTTTTAAATCTCGTCAGCACTGGTTATGGTCTCTCAAATCAATAGTGGGCCGAAGCTAACTTAGTTTTCTTAAGGCAATCTTATGCCCTACAATTTGCGCCATCTTAGCAAGTCGTCAGATTCTCCTCAATTAAATAATCTTTATAATTAACAAGTTATAATACAGATTAAAAAAACGGCCGAATCTGAAGGCATTCGACCGTTTTTGACTCCCCAACCTATAGGGACTTGCTCGGAACTAACCCCAGCTTGTTAATTTACTGCGGTAACAAGTGCGATTATTTTAACTGCTGTAATAAGTAGGCAAACGCCATTGAATTTAGTTCCGCAGCTTGATTATTATCTGCAGCCCCAGCATGCCCACCTTCGATATTTTCATAGTAAAGCACATCAATACCCATATCCTTCATCTTAGCCACCATCTTGCGGGCGTGCCCTGGATGTACCCTGTCGTCACGGGTTGAGGTGGTAAAAAACACCTTAGGATAATGCACGTCTTTATGCAGATTATGATATGGCGAGTAGGTTTTAATGTAGTCCCACTCCTGTGGAATATCAGGATTACCGTATTCCCCCATCCAACTGGCTCCCGCGAGTAACTTGTTAAAACGATACATGTCGAGTAATGGCACTTGGCACACTACGGCATTGTAGAGATCGGGACGACGGGTAAAGGCAGCGCCCATTAGCAAACCACCATTACTGCCGCCTTGAATACCTAAATGCTTGCTCGAGGTAATCTTACGGGCTATGAGATCCTCGGCGATGGCTTCAAAGTCCTCGTAAGCCTTATGACGATTCTGCTTAAGCGCCGCTTGATGCCACGCAGGACCATACTCGCCGCCACCTCGGATATTGGCCAGTACATACACACCGCCCTGCTCTAACCAGTTTTTACCAATAGTGGCTGAATACGCTGGGCGAAGAGACACTTCAAATCCACCATAACCATAAAGCAATGTTGGATTGCTGCCATCGAGCTTAAGATTTTTTGCCATCACCACAAAATAAGGCACTTTGGTACCATCCTTTGAAGTGGCAAAATATTGCTCGGTTTTAAATTTATCCGCCGCAAACTGCTGAGGCATACCTTTGATTTTTTGAGGTTTAAGCGTCTTAGCATTGACGGTATACAGGCTCGATGGCTCAAGGAAGCTAGTGTAGTTGACGAAGAAATCGTCACTGTCACGCTCCATATCCATCACAGTTAGCGCACCATTGGCCTCAAAGGGCACTGGCGTGCTTTGCCATGCGCCTTTTTCATCTTGCTCGTAGCGAACCAGCTTGCTCTTCACGTTATCGAGCCAATTAACAAAAATCGCGCTCTTACTGAAACTTAGCTGCGCGATAGATGCTGTTGGGGTTGGGCTCACAAATTCAGTGAAGGAGACTTTTTGGGCAATTAGATCGGCCACATTAGCGAACACCACAGCGCCTTGGCTGAATGTCGCCGCAGGCGTTGCTAAGTCACTTTTTAGCTCAATAAACAATTTGCCTTGGAAATAGCCTTTAATCTCAGCATCTTGTGGGATGGGTAGTTTAATCAGTTTGCCGTCTTGATAAACATATTGGGTGGCGGTGTAAAAGGTATGTGCTTCTGTGACTAGGCTCAGCGGAGATTTATCGTCGAACATCACCCAACCCGATACTGCCACCGAGGTTTTATCACCACTAAAAATCGTTTTCGCTTGCTCAAGTGGCGTACCACGTTGCCATAACTTAACGACACGGGGGTAACCTGAGTCCGTCATGCTTTGGCCATCGCCAAAGTCGGTGCCGACAAATGCTTGGTCTTTATCTATCCAACTTAGGCTAGATTTCGCTTCTTTTAAAAAGAATGGCTTATCTTTTGCTGGCACAAAATCTTTGGTGGTTAAATCAAATTCACGCACTTCGACCGCATCTGCGCCGCCACGGGATAAAGACACAAAACAACGTTGATTATCGGGATATTGGCAATCAATGCTCTTAAATACCCAGTTAACCGATTCCAACTTACCTAAAGCATCGACATCAAGCACGGTTTCCCACTTGGGTTGCGCCTTTGTGTATTCTTCCATCGTGGTGCGACGGTAAATCCCCCGTACATGGGTATCGTCCTTCCAAAAGTTATACAGCTTGTCGCCGATGTGTGTGGCGTAAGGAATACGCTCTTTGTCATTGAGGATAGCGAGGCTATTTGCAACTAAGGTATCAAACCCTTTGAACGCTTTAATTTCAGCGGCAGAAGCGGCATTTTGGGTCTTAACCCATTCCATAGGCTTGGCGCCTTCAACCTCTTCAAGCCAAATATACTTGTCTTCTTGCGCGTGGACTTGAGCAGTCATAGTGAGCACACCTGCGATGCACCAAGGCAGTAATTTACGATTCATGTTATTCCTTTTTAAACAGAGTCCTTAAACAGAGCCCTTAAATTGAGTCCATCTTAATTTCTGCTCTACATTACCTTAATTGATTTTCAGTTCAACTTTTAATCCAACAAGAATGTAACAAAAGATAAGATATTGTAATCACGGATGATTAATCGAGAATGAATCGAAAATATTCAAGATGTTGTGTCATAAAAAAAGCGCCCATCGGGGCGCTTTAATCGTGACTTAATGAGCTACATAAATGTGCAATTAAAACTCTTGGTTCATCCGCGTCAGCAGGTTCAGCAGCACGCTGCGCTCCTCCGCGCTCATTTTAGCGGTGAGATCGGTCGTTAATTGCAAATGCAGCGCATCATGCTCAAGAAATAGTGCTTGGCCCTTTTCGGTTAACTCGACCAGAATCGAGCGCCTATCGGTTTCGTGCGGGCGGCGCACAACCCATTGGGATTCGACCATCTTATCGATTTGCACCGTAAGCGTGCCAGTCGTTACCCCAATTTTATCAGCAAGTTCCTTCATCCGCATCGCGCCGTGCACTCCCAATAATTCAATGGTGTGAACCTGTGATAGGCTAAAACCCTTATCACGCACGATAGCATGCTCCCAAGATGATAATTTTTCATAAAACTCAATAATCACATGGTTTAACGCCTGATCCGTGGAATGGACGGCCGAGGCTGATAGAGCATCATGCTGCGGTGCAACTGTCATTAGGCTTCCTTAGCGACACACTCACGTTGACGACAAGTATGCAGCTCAATAGTAATATGGGATAACTCAGGGAACTTAGTCAGTAACTGATTAAAATAACTGGCTTCTTTCGGTGAGTGGGACACTATGGATAACATAATAGCATGGTGATCGGCACTCACGCGCCAAATATGTAAATCGGCGACTTGGTGATCAGGCACCGCTTCAATGGTTTCGCGCACTTTACGCTGTAACGCTGCATTTACCCCGCCGTCGAGCAAAATTGGACTCGTTTGCTGAATCAATCCCCATGACCAGCGACTGATAATAATTGCCCCTACAATCCCCATAATCGGGTCGAGCCAGGTTAAGCCCATATATTTACCGAATAAGAGTGCGGCAATCGCCAGCACTGAGGTTAATGCATCAGCTAATACGTGAAAATAAGCCGCTCTAAGGTTGTGATCATGCCCCGAATGCCCATGTGCGTGGTTGTGTGAATGGTCGTCATGGTCATGGTCATGGTCATGGTCATGGTCAGCAGCATGATGATCGTGCCCATGGCAGCAATGATTATCTTGATGAGCCTTATGGTCATCGTTCTCATCATCATGATCATGTGCGTGAGTGTTGCCATGAGAGTGACCGTGTGAATGTCCATGGTCGTGGGAGTGATGGTCTTTCAACAAAAACACGCTTAATACGTTCACACTTAATCCAATCAAGGCTACGAAAATGGCCTCATTAAAGTGAATATTCTCAGGGTTTATCAAACGCATCCCTGATTCGATAAGCATGATAAGTGCAACCAGTCCTAAAGCAATTGCACTGGTATACCCCCCAAGTACACTGACCTTACCAGTACCAAAGGCAAACGCAGGATCATTGGCGTGCTTACGGGCATAGGAATAGGCAAACAGCGTGATCATAAAGGCGGCGGCATGGGTGCCCATATGCCAACCATCGGCCAGCAATGCCATAGAGCCGTATATCGTGCCCGCCACAATCTCGGCCACCATAGTGATAACCGTTAAATACAGCACATAACGGGTATTTTTTTCGCCATCAGTATTTTGTGTAGAGAATCCATGGGGATGTTGCCATTGGGCGATGGAGTGTCCAACGCCATGACTTGGCTGCGACATTGTTGTTGAGGGTGTTATTTTCATTGTCTTTTCCTACGCTCCCTGCCCTTCTCTAACCGATTGAGGCAACAGTACTTGTGGTGTTTGATGACTTACACCAGTATTTTAGTTTGAAAATCAAAATATATAAATATCAAAATAATCATTTTTCAAACTATTTGCAGAAATATTGCCGACAATCACGAGATGTTAAAACGGACAGATACGGAAAATGGCGGAGTCTAGAAACACAAAGGCGCTTAAATCAACCGATTTAAGCGCCTTAACACAGGATTTGATTAGAATGCGGTATCAGAACATAGATACGAAGAATGCACTGAAAAATAAAGCAATTACAACTGTAGTACCTAGCGCCATTTTAAGTTCGGTGTTCATATTCACTCTCCTAGTGGGTATGAACCCATTATTATCAAGCCTGCGATAAATGCCTATATTGAGATAGTTATTTTGTGAGCAAGACCTAAATTATCCTGTACTTTTCACATTGCATTTAATGGTTACGTGATACAGCTCACACCACGCAACCTCGCCTAGCGCACATCAATTCAAAAATCAAGGCATAGCAATTCGCTTATTCGATTAACATTAAGACTCGATTAACAATGATTTTTGTTATAATGCCGGCATAATTCATTGACCGAGATAATCCTATGTCACAACTGTTACACACAATGATCCGCGTTGGTAACTTAGAGCGCAGTATTAATTTTTACACTCAAATACTTGGCATGAAGTTACTACGCACCTCAGAAAACCCAGAATACAAATATTCTTTAGCCTTCGTGGGCTACGGTGAAGAGTCAACAGGGCAAGCGGTGATTGAATTGACCTATAACTGGGGCACTGAAAAATACGATCTCGGCACAGGCTTTGGCCATATCGCCATTGGTGATGAAGACATTTATGCTCGTTGTGAAGCCATTGCCGCCGCAGGCGGTAAAGTGACACGCGCGCCTGGCCCTGTTGCAGGTGGCACCACCGAAATCGCCTTTGTGGAAGACCCTGACGGCTATAAGATTGAATTTATTCAAATGAAATCGGCAACCCAAGGTTTAGGTTAAACCTATTCTCTTCCAACGTCTGATATAAAAACGGCGCTTGCATTGTATGCAAACGCCGTTTTCTTTGCTCGTTGATAAATGCCAACACTACAGATTATCGCTTGCCCTCGGCGGCCATCGCGATACGGCTGCTGCGCTTCTTCTGCCAAATGGGTAAACGCCATGCGAGCAACAAACCAAAACCGAGGATATACAGACTCGGTTCGATGATTTCGGATTTGACCGACCAATAAAAATGGATTGGTGCCAGTATCGCCACAAGATATACCCCATTGTGCAGCGTTTGCCAACGGCGGCCCATTTTTCGCATTAAGACCTTAAATGAGGTAATCGCTAAGGCGCTCACAATCACATAAGCCACAGCACCAACTAAAATATAAGGCCGTTTCGCCACCTCGCTGAAAAACAACTCCCAGGCAAACAGCAGATCTAAGCTGAAAAACGCCACAATATGCAGTGTGGCATAGGCAAACACATACAAGCCGACAAGCCTGCGAGTCTGCATTAACCAACCTAACTTAAATCTCTTGGCAATAGGTGAAATCAGTAGTGTTGCCAGTAGCGCATTGAGTGCACCAATTCCAGTAAAGTGGATAATATACTGCACAGGGTCGCCGCCCGCACGCCCCGACAGCACAGTAAAAACCAACCAAGTAATCGGGATAAGCCCAATCAAATGAAAGACTAACTTTACCCAGAGCAGCTGTTTTGGTGTGACTCTTAACGCCGTGATGTTGAACATAAGACTCCTACTCTTTTTCCCCTTTAAAGGCGCTAACCACTATCTCGCTAGACAGATATTGCAACTGGCGCAATCGATTGCGCCTAGAATACGGTCGCCGAATGGGTTAATAAAATTGCCTCAAATCCATGCCGTCATATAAAGAGGCCACAAACTCGCCATAGCCATTAAAAGGCAATGTATCGATGCGCTGCGCCGAGAATAACCCACCTTCACCGATGCGCCGCTCACTCGCCTGTGACCACCGGGGATGATCGACAGCTGGGTTCACATTGGCATAAAACCCGTACTCATGGGGTGCGAGTTGATTCCAGCTGGTGGGTGGCTGCTTGTCCATCACCCGAATACGCACAATCGATTTAATGCTCTTAAAACCATATTTCCACGGCACCACTAAGCGGATCGGCGCACCGTTTTGCGGCGGCAGGGTTTTACCATACAGCCCGACTGACATCAGCGTCAGTTCATTCATCGCCTCGGCAATGGTTAAGCCTTCCACATAGGGATAATGAATGCCACCGCCCATTAAACGGCTTTTTTGTCCTGGCATTTGCTCGGGATCGAAGGCGGTCTCAAAAGCAACATATTTTCCCTTGCTGGTTACGCCCACTTTTTTCAATAACGCCGCAAGTGGAAATCCAACCCAAGGGATCACCATCGACCAAGCTTCAACGCAGCGCAGTCGATAAGTACGCTCTTCAAGCGGAAACAGCTTAGTCAGATCCTGATAATCAAGCGTCATAGGGCGCTCAACTTCGCCTTCAATACGCAATTGCCAAGGGTCGACTTTATACTGCTGCGCATTATCAGACGGGTCTTGTTTGCTGGTACCAAACTCATAAAAGTTATTATGGGTTGTGACCTTATCAAATGGTGTAAGCACCTCACCCTGACCAAAGCGCGCATTGGCCTCAAAAGTCAGTGGCGTGGTGATAAAGCTGGTTTTGGGCTGATCACCAAACAGATCGAATAATCCCGCCTGCACATAACCTGGGATACTGGCACCAATCGCACCTAACCCCATGGCTTTCACTATGTGGCGGCGCGCCTTAAAGACCGACTCAGGAGTAACTTGATTGTCTTGTATATGCCAGCGTGCTTTTTTCAAAATACCCGGTGTAAAACGTGATTGATTAGCCAATTGACACCTCTGCAGAAATAAAATGTTATGTACCGGCTTTTGCTAACGCTAAGCGCTCACCCATAAAGCTCAGGTAAATTAACCTGTGTTGATAAGCTGTAGGGATATAGACACAGAAAACCGCAAAAAAATTTCATCCCTCACACTATATCAACCTAAGCGACTAAGTCTTGCTCATTTGAGTCATCAGCTAAACAGATTGTTTATTAAAGCACTTGAAGCCTTTC
This sequence comes from Shewanella sp. MM_2022_3, assembly GCF_022557375.1. Classification (NCBI taxonomy): domain Bacteria; kingdom Pseudomonadati; phylum Pseudomonadota; class Gammaproteobacteria; order Alteromonadales; family Shewanellaceae; genus Shewanella; species Shewanella sp. MM_2022_3. The sequence goes on along the minus strand of NZ_JAKZGV010000015.1, from coordinate 33,088 downwards.
TAGGGGCATGCGACCCTAGGCGCCATCGCAAAAGGAGTGCTAGTAAGATGCCATTTTCTCAATCTTTTTCCCTCGCCCAGATCATCGGCCTAATCGCCGTGGCCTTTTTAGGACTGTTAATCGGTGCCCTACTCAATCAACGTCTCACCCGTTCTCGCTGGCAACAGTTTAAGGACGAGTTAGAACAAGAAATGCGCCAAGTGAACGAAGATGCAGAACTTTCCCTCGCGCAGCAGCAAATCTTAGTGGACGATAAAGATAGCCAACTCCGTCAATGCCAGCAGCGCCTAGAGCAAAAAATCGAACATCTAGGCAAAGCCGAGGCCTTAGCCGAGCGCGTGCCGAGTTTAGAGCAGCAATTAAACGATAGTCATCGCCGTCAACTCGAATTACAACTGGCGTTGTCTAAATCCAATGCCCTACAACAAACCATTCAGGCCAAAGCGGATGCCCAGCAAGAATCACTGCGGGAAAAGATCGCCACCCTAGAAAGTGCCGAAGTACGTCTGCAAACCCAATTTGAAAATCTTGCCAACCGTATTTTCGAAGAGCGCAGCGAAAACTTTAAACACCAAAACGCCAATCAATTAGAAGGCGTACTTGGGCCGTTAAAGCAACAGTTAGAAGGTTTTAGGCAGCAAATCCGCGAATCCTATAACCATGAGCAATCCGAGCGTAGTGCACTCAAACATCAATTAGAGCACTTGCGTGAGCTCAACTTAAAAATGAGCCAAGATGCCATTAACCTGACAAAAGCCCTAAAAGGCGATAATAAGCAGCAAGGCAACTGGGGCGAAGTGATTTTAGACCGCGTGCTGCAAGAAAGTGGCCTGCGCGAAGGCCACGAGTACCACACCCAGCAGGATCTCAAAGATGACAGCGGCAAACGCTTTAAGCCCGATGTCATCGTGCATTTGCCTGAAAATAAAGACGTGGTGATTGATGCTAAGATGTCACTTATCAGCTACGAGCGCTATTTTAACAGTGAAGATCCGCTGGTGCGCGAACAGGCCATCAATGAGCATGTGCTATCCATACGCAACCACATTAAAGGCTTGAGCCAAAAAGATTATCAGCGTTTACACGGGCTTAAAAGCTTAGATTATGTGCTGATGTTTATCCCCATCGAGCCCGCATTTTTGCTGGCTTTAGAGCATGACCCAAGCCTTGTTAACTTTGCCCTTGAGCAAAATATTATGCTGGTCAGCCCAACCAACCTCTTGGTTGCCCTGCGTACCATCAATAATATCTGGCGTTACGAGTATCAAAACCAACACGCCCAAACCATTGCCAAACAAGCAGGCCGGATCTACGACAAACTCTGCGGCTACCTCGACGATATGGAAAAACTTGGCCGCGCTTTAGATAACGCCGAGAAAACCTATCACAGTGCCATGAATAAATTATCCTCTGGCAAAGGCAATTTGGTACGTCAAGCGCATTTAATGCAGCAACTGGGTGTTGATACCAGCAAACAACTCGATAAGATGTTACTTGAGAAGGCGCTCAATGAAGCCTTAGACGACAGTGATATTGATGAAACCAGCGAGTTCGAAAACGATAGCTTAGCTAAAACAACTGAACACCAAACCAGGGTAACAAAAATTGAGGATGCCACCGCACTCGAACAACTCAACACCCAAACGCAGCAAAACGCCTAAATCACTATTAATCCTGAATCGATAGGGAAAAATCGATTGTAACCTTGATGCCCGGAGGCAAGTTCTGCATGTGCAACCCATTCACAAAGATGGTGTTATCCAGCGCAATTATTATCGCAGGTGCATTTAATGCCTCTGCGGCTTTTGCTTTAACGTCGACCCAAAAGACTTTTCTTGAGGCTGAAAAAGCCTTGAAGAAACAAGACTATGCAACCTATAAGCCCCTGCGTGCTAAGTTAGGTGAATATCCGCTGGCGATCTACTTAGACCATGATATCGATATAGGTCGGCTCAATGATTTACGCGGTAATGACGCTAAGTTTTTGATAGATAAATATCAAACAACACCAATGTACCAAAGACTGCGTTCGAAATATTTATTGAATGCTGGTAGCCAAAAGCGCTGGAACGATTTTCTGACGCTGGCTCAAGATGCGCCAACCGATGTCAGGCTACAGTGTTATTTTTATGAGGCAAAACTTGCCAAAGGTGAAACCCAAACCGCCTATACCGCCGCGCAGTCGCTATGGGTCTATGGTGATTCCCGTCCGAAAGAATGTGACCCTCTGTTCAATGCTTGGACCAAAGCGGGCAAGCGCACTCAAGAGGTGATTTGGGCACGGATGTTAGTGAGCTTCGATGAAGGCCAAACCAGTCTTTTGAGCTTTCTATCGCAAAAAATTACGGTCCATAGCGCCGAAGCCAAACGCTTAGTCGCGGTATTTAAAGATCCCAATAGCCTGCGCCATACTGAAAAATTTAAAGACAAAAATCCTATTGTTGGCGATATCGTTGCTGCTGGGTTAAAACGCCTTGCCCGTAAAGATCTCGACCAAGCCATCGATTTATATACTCGGTATCAAAAAGCCAAACGTTTTAGTCCCGCGCAAGATCTACAGCTGCAAAAGTATCTGGTGCGCCGAGTATTGATTGAGCAGGATGATAATTTTAAAGACTGGGCCGATAATCTGCTGCCAGAGATGAAAAGCGACGATATGTTCGAACGTCGTTTACGTTGGGCGATTCGTGAGCAGGACAGCACCCATATTGCTCGCTACTTAGATTTATTATCACCTGAAGCTCAAGCCAAAGAACGCTGGCAATATTGGCTGTATCGCACCAATGCCAAACACGCCCCAGAAAGCGCAACCAAAGCCCTAGCGGCCGTTAGCAATGAGCGCGGCTTTTACGGTTTTGCCGCCTCACAATTATTGAATAAGCCCGTATCGCTAAATCAAAGTCCTGAGCCAGTTATCAATGGGAACAGTCCGAAACTCGAAGATGATTTGGGTTTTGTGCGCGTACAGGAGTTGATGGCGCTCGATCGTTACTTCGATGCCCGTTATGAATGGGTGGCACTGCTCAAACGCAGCAATAATGACATGCGTGCTCGTTATGGCCGTTATGCCCATGATCAAGGCTGGTATGACTTTGGCGTCGAAGCCAGTATTCAAGGCAAACTTTGGGACGACATCCCTCTACGGTTCCCAATGGCGCATCAATCAGGCTTCGAACATGCGAGCAAAAAGCACAAAGTTAATATCGATGAAATCCGCGCCATTAGCCGACGCGAAAGTGCGTTTTTCCTTTATGCAACGTCTGGCGTTGGTGCCCGCGGTTTAATGCAGATTATGCCCGCCACCGCCAAGGCTACAGCAAAAAAACACGGTGCTAAGTACAATGATCCAAAGGATCTCTACAGTGCCGAACTTAACTTAAATTTAGGCAGCGCCTATTACGCCCAATTATTGAAGGAGTTCAATCAAAACCGCGTATTAGCCACAGCCGCTTATAACGCAGGCCCATCAAGGGTTCGCCGCTGGTTATCGGAATCAAATGGTCAACTCGATGCGATGAGTTTTATCGAGTCTATTCCCTTCACCGAAACCCGCGAATATGTACAAGCCGTGTTAAGTTATCGTTTGATTTACGAAGCGCAAAAACAACAACCACAGCCTTTATTTAACGAGGCTGAGCTGAAGTTCCATTACTAAGGACAAGACTAAATGTAATAAAGGTGGCAAAGGCCACCTTTATTACATTAACAAACATAATACCGTTTCAAATTCATACCGTTAAGCTATGTATATAAAATCAGCAAACGCACATCACTCAGGCAAACTTATTTGCACTTAGCACTATTAAATGCGAATAATTAGCAATTAGTCATTATCCATGCGTTGCTACATGCTCAAGCTCAGCGGTTTATCCTTAAGTTGCGAATACCAACCCTTCGTTTGCCCTCACACTAAACACATTCATGGTTATGAAGCACTCGCCCGTTTCTACCTTGAGCAAGGTCAAGCCATCGCCCCTAATCTGGTATTTGAGCAGTTACACGAAAACAGCGATGCACTTGCTTCAATCGAGTTTCAGGCCAAAGCCTTTCAGCTTGAACACGCCCCCGCTGAACAAAGCTTGTTTGTGAATGTCGATCCCCATGCAGCTAACGGCGTGCATACCCAAAAGTTACTTGACCTATTCTCCAGTCACCCGCAAGTCACAGTAGAGATTATTGAGAATACCTGCATTAATGACGCCGAGCTTGCCAATCAACTGTTTCATCAATTTAAAGCAGCCAATATTAACGTGGCACTTGATGATATCGGTGCGCCCCACTCCATGCTGTCGGTCGATTTAATGATGAATGTGGATTATCTGAAGTTTGATCGTCACTGGCTAAATTTAGTTGCCGAACCTCACGGCATCGCACTACTCAGTGCATTGATTGAATTTGGCAAACGCACTGGCAAACAATGCATCCTCGAAGGCATAGAAACCGACGCCCAGCTCCAGCTAGCCCGCGAGCTGAATGTCGATCTAGTACAGGGATTTTTATTCAAACCTTGGTTTATCCGCCCAGAGCAAAGCGAAAAGTTAATTTGTTAGGGATAATAAGGTGTTATACAAAAATGGCAGAGTGCTTGAAGATTCGCTGCCATTGATAAGTTAGGGGTTATTAGAATCGCATAATCACATAGCGAAGATATGGATTGTCATCGTTTTCCCTGTGACACGCCGCCCTTTTATTTCACAAAAAGCATCCCTGAGGGCTCGACGGCGGCATCTGCTGTACATGGATGTACTAATGCAGCGATCACATGGCCTATGCATCATAGTGGCATTTCCCATATCCTTATGGGTCAGATGTGAAAGAACGGCCATGCCGCCAACGGTCACTGTTACAACAGTGGCAATCTTAACGACCATTAACTGTTCATCAGGCTAAAAGCTTTTTTGCCCCAAAGCGAGATAAGTTTGTCGTCAGGTGTGTAGGATGAATTGTCATTGTTTCCCCAGTGACACGCCGTGAATATGTCCCTATAGGCTCGACGGCGACATCCATGTCGCCAACGGTCACTGTTGCAACAATAGCAATTTTGACGACCATTGCACTGTTCATTTGGCAAAAAAGCTAATGCCCCATTCTAATTCAGCATGTGATTTTAGACAAAATCTAACATACAAAGATTGACCAAATTTTAGTAATGCGACAATGTTACTACATACGCAGTTGAGTCAAGCTGGCACGCAGTCACCGCCAGCCAGCTTCAAGTGAGCCCAATGTTTGCGGAATATGGAGAGTTCAGATACAAGGAAGTCAAATAGCCCATCATCAGCGCACTTCTTATGTACTCTGTAACTCACAAAACAAGCCACGGACACGGAAAACCGCGCCGTTGCGTTATGATCGTTATGTTTTCGCTGTCTGACATAGAGAAACCTTAGAAAATAAGGCAAGGAAAAGAGATTGAAAGATATAAGAAATATTGACTGGGGCAATGACAGTGCTGAAAACGACCCTGCACTAATGACCTACTTTGTAACGCCGTTAAACTTCGATCGAATAACACAGTTTAAGAAAACATTTATCATTGGGCGGAAAGGAGCAGGAAAAACAGCAATCAGGAAGAAGTTAATCAGCAAGTTTGCGGATGAACGCGAGCACATAGTTGTTGAGGTGTCTCCTACAAATGGGATATTTCGAAATCTAGCTGGAGTTGATTTGCTTAAACAAGAACGGGGCGATGAGACAATTTTTCAGTATGCGTGGCTTAATAGCATAATGAGAAAATGCCTCAACTTAATCGGCTCTGTGCAGGATAACAAGCTTACTGTTGGTAGTGCTGAAGCCGCAAGAAAATTTGCTAAAGCCGAAGGTGTTGTCAACTCAGATTTTGTAGAATCAGTTACAACAATTCTTAGCTCTATAAAATTGAAGTTTAAAGACATTGGTGAACTAGGTCTTCAACTAGAGAATATTATTAAAGAGTCATCTGCCATAGATAGATATGAATATCATTTAAAGAACCTTGCAAAGGATGGATGCAAAATAACTATATTGGTCGATGATCTAGATATCGGGTGGGATAACAGTGATAGAAGTAATCAGATACTGTTAGGCTTGCTTACTTCTTCAATGTATCTAAAAGCAATACACGCCAACGTGAATCTAATTATCTTTATTAGAGATGATATATATTCAATATTGATGAAGAAAACTACCCACAGTGACAAGTATAGGGATGTATATAAAATAACGTGGGCCGACGACAATTTCCAAAAGCTGCTAGCGGAGAGAATTAGTCAGTCTCTTGACTCTATGCCGTCAGTTGAAATACAAACGGATTTCCTGAGGGTATTTCCTGAAAAAATTGGCAACCAATTTACACTTGGTTGGATGACTGAGCGAACATTAGGGCGGCCAAGAGAGCTCCTTCAATTATCACGGTTATATACCGAAGCTCTTTCTGAAAACTCTCCATCAGACGATACTTTAAAAGATGTCGAAGAAGAGTATTCTACATGGAAGAAAGAGGATTTATGCGCAGAGTTCGTTAATCAATACCCTGATCTTGATAAAATATTTGACTATTGGAGAAACAACTACTTTAGGACCAAGTATCAAATTGATGAAGATACACTTGAAGAAAGAATGTCCAAAATTCTTGATGAAGTTCGAATCCCTCATGATTGGTTTGTCAACCTTAGTAATAACGCAGATACAAAAGGTTTAGCAAAGATCCTATTTGATATTGGTTTTTTTGGTGATTTCATTAGAGGTGGTGATGGAGGAAGTAAGGTCAGCTACTTCGGTGAAACTCAAAATCCGTTATTGAAAGAAGTGCAAGTCCACCCTTGTTTCAGAAAAGCTGTTGGTACAGTTCAAAGAAATCGTTAAACATAACAAGACCATGCATAGGAACCAAAACAGCTACACTCACTAAACTGTTTTGGTTCTATGATGGCAGTGTTAATCCATAAAAATTTAATTAGAAACTCACCGAGTAGAGTTATAAATCTAACACACTTGTGTCCCAAAGTGAGCCTGTGAATCACTCTACACCAGACTGATTCATGTGAATAATTAAGAGGTTTAGATATGACATTTAAATGCAAAATGAATACGTATTTTAAAATAATGGAACAAAAAGGTATTTCTAAGCTAACTTACTCACCACCATTTTATCGGCTTCTGTGGAAATATGGTGTTAATTTTCAACCTCCCTTATTAGCAAGTTTTAAGACTACTCTTGCTGTTCAGACTGCTTACTTTTTCAGCTTTTTTTCTATCATCTTATCCATTTTATCCTTCATATTTTTTTATACTAATGACCTTTTCAAAGATGTAGCCGCCATCGAAGAGCTAATTATGCTTTATATGAAACTCTGCTTCATATCATTAGGCTATGGTTTATCTGTTTCTTGGTATTGTGGTCAACTGAAAAAGAAGTATAACCTGCCCGATTGGGGTGATCTTGCTGAAGAGTGTGCAGATGAATCGTTCTAGGACAGACTGATTCACCTAAGCTCCTAAAACCCGTCTCTATCCTCCATTTGCGGCTATTATGGGGCGGTTTTTCCCCTAAGATGAATCACTGATATCCAGACAAGTCATTCATGTCTCTGTTATGCCTATTCCGACAGGTGATATCGAGTGTTGGTTAGTTTGTTGTCAAACGAAGTATTGCTATTAGAATAGTTAATCCAAATCTGGCTAATAAGAGTGAATTATTTAGCAAGGTTTTGTCCCAAAACGTGTTGTTTATTTCTTTAAAATTTACAGGCGACGCAGATGCTAAATAGGTGAGTCGTGGCGATTAGCGAGACGACCGTCCGCCCCACGGACGGGGCGGTCGAGCATCCACGGATGGACTCGCTGCGCGTCGTTGAGCAAATGCCATAGCTCACCTATATATCTATGCTTCAAAGCTCCAAGCAGTAAGACCTACATAAGGTTACTTAGCAACGACTCACTAAGCCGATTGATTTCACAGTAAAAGCGACTGGCTAAGCGCAACATATTCCGCCATAGTGGTAGAGCGAATGACCTCATCCATGCACAAGGAGTCTCCCGTGGCACATTCTGGTTTAAGCCAACTATTACAACAACTTGAACAGGTATTATTGGGCAAGCCACGGCAAATTCGCTTAGCCCTCGCCTGTATTCTCGCTCGTGGGCACCTGTTAATTGAAGATTTACCCGGTATGGGCAAAACCAGCTTGTCCCATGCCCTCGCCCAGAGCCTAGGCTTAAGTTATCAACGCATTCAATTTACCAGTGATATGCTGCCCGCCGATATTCTCGGGGTATCGATTTTTGATAAACACCAAGCGCAATTTGTGTTTCATCCCGGCCCGATTTTTAAGCAGATGGTGCTGGCCGATGAGATTAACCGCGCCAGTCCTAAGACGCAAAGCGCACTACTCGAGGCCATGGCCGAGCAGCAAATTTCTGTCGATGGCGTCACCCACAGATTGCCCAATCCATTTTTTGTGATTGCTACGCAAAACCCGACGGAGCAATCAGGCACCTTCCCACTGCCCGAATCCCAGCTCGACCGCTTTATGATGCGGATTTCCATTGGTTATCCGAGCCACGATGCCGAGCTTGCGATGCTCAAAACAGTACAAACGCCGCAAACCCTCGATAATCTGCCGCAATGTTTAACCCCTTTGGCGTTAACCCAATTGCAGGAGCAATGCGATAAGGTCACTGCATCCGATGCACTGCTTAATTATATTTTGGCCTTAATCCATGATTCTCGCAGCCAAACGGACGCCATTGGCCTGTCGCCACGGGCAACCAAAGCCCTGTTACAAGCGGCCAAGGCTTGGGCATTTTTAGAAGGTAGACACTATTTAGTGCCCGAAGATGTGCAGGCGGTGTTTTGCAGCGTCGCCGAACATCGACTGCGCACCAGCAGTCAATTACAGGGAGAAGCGCTCTCGGAGCGGATCCTCGCAGGTGTGAATCCGATCATGTAACGGCTCAATCAGCCATTAAATGTGAATATTGATAAGAAGATGAGGACAGTGTGAAACGCGTGTTTTCTGCTTTTTGGCAGCGCTGGTTGGCAAGGCGCATGCCGCCCAGTTCTGAGTTCACCTTAAGCCATCGCAGTATCTTTATTCTGCCCAGTGGCTTTGGGTTTGTTTGGCTGGGGCTGGTATTGCTACTGTACTTGTTTGGTACTAACTATCAGAACAATCTCGTGATTGGCCTGAGTATTTTGCTGCTCAGCTTATTCAATACCTGCATTCTCTATAGTTACAAAAACTTAGCAGGGCTACGACTACGGGCACTGACGCCGCCGGAGGTGTATGCGGGCGAGACGATCACTTTTCCTATTTTGCTTAACTCAAACCACAGCAGCCATCATATCAGCCTAAATTATCCGAATAATTTAGGCTATTTAGTCAAACACGTTGGTACGCAGGACGAGCAAGCGCTAGTGTCGTTTGCAAATCAACAGCGTGGAATAGTCTCCGCTGGACGGCTGAAGATTGAATCCACCTACCCTTTAGGACTCTGCCGTGCTTGGTCGCATATCGACCTTGATAACGCCCATATTGTCTATGCCCAGCCGCTTGAAAGCCCCTTACAACTTGAAGCCGCAACGGAATCCGGACAGGACGAACCGCTTGAGCGAGCAGGCAAATATATTGCTGGCATTGATGAATATAAAGGCCTTAAACCCCATGTGCTCGGTGAGTCATTAAAGCAAGTGGCATGGAAACAATGGGCCCAAGGGCGTGGCATGTTAACCAAGGAGTTTGAACAGCCTCAAGGTGATCCGGTCTGGTTAAAATTAGCCCCTGATCCTACGCACCTCGAACAGCAACTCAGCCAATTAAGCTGGCAGGTGAACCGCTTAAGTCAGCTTGAGCAATATTTTGGCCTTTGGCTGCAACAGCCTAATGGGGAAGATATTATTCTGGCGCCCGCCCTCGGTAACTCGCACCGAATCGCCTGCCAACGGGCACTGGCGCTTTATGGAACACATACACAAACGCAAGATACAAGCGACAAATTATCTGTTAATCATGGATTTAGTCATAAGCCACATATTCCTCCCCACAGGCATAGCACTCAAACAGCATCACATGTTGAGGATCGCCTATGAGCCTCAAATCAATGACTAGTGCAATGGCCACTGAAAGTGCAGCTCAGCTAAATGCCTATCGCGCTAATGGACCTCAAACTGGGGATAATATCAGTCGTCAAACCCTGTTTTGGCTATTGCTCACCAATTTAGCAGTGCTCAGCCCGTTATTTGATAAAACCACCCCTTGGACCCTTGGGATCTGCGCCATTTGCTTGCTGTGGCGCATTGGTATCTATGTCGGCAAAGTCGCTAAACCTCCCCGTTATCTTGTCACAAGCCTTGCTATCGGCGCGGCAATCACGCTGGCACTGGTCTCGGGCACAATTGGGCTATTAAACGCTTTAGTCAACCTGCTCATTTTAGGTTATGCATTAAAATACATTGAGATGCGAAGTGTTAGGGATGTAAGAGCCGTCGTGATTGTCGGCTATTTTTTAATTGCCCTCACCTTTATTGACCACCAATCCATGCTCAATACCGTGCACCTTATTGGCGTCACGATTATCAATACCTGCGTACTGGTCACCCTCTACCAAAGCCAACATCGCTGGCAACACACGGCATGGATTGGGGCTAAGTTATTGCTGCAAAGTATGCCCTTAGCGTTATTACTTTTTTTGGTGCTGCCCCGTTTTGCACCGCTTTGGCTTGTGCCCAATGTGAAGGAAGCCCAAACCGGGCTCTCGGACTCCCTTGCCGTGGGCGATATCAGTAAACTCACTCGCTCATCGGCCTTGGCATTTAGGGTGAGTTTTACCGATGCCAGCCCCACGCAAGCCGAACTCTACTGGCGCGCCCTAGTGCTGGAAGATTATGACGGCTTAACATGGCGCCAAGATGCGGGTATCAAACAAATTCAAAAGGATGCGTTTTTCTTTCCGCCCTCAAGGCCAGATCCTGCGCGGCAGTTGCCCTCGTTAACGCCAAAAACACAAAACAGTACCAGCAATAGCCAACCAAGGGTTTACCGTTACCAAGTGATTGCCGAACCCAGTCATCAACCTTGGCTATTTGGCCTTGATGTGGCCTACAGCCAAGATGATAAGCTGGTGAATTTGCCCGACTATCGGCTCTATGCGCTGCGTAATGTCGATCAACGAATGGGCTACAATGCCAGTTCGTGGCCACAGGCGAAAATGGATCTCACCTTAAGTGACAAACAGCGACAAATAAACCTCAATCTACCAGCGGACAGCAATCCCCGAGCGCGCCAACTCGCCGCTGAATTTAAGGCTAAATATCCAGAACCCCATAAGCGACTTTGGGCCATGATGGGCTATTTTAATCAACAGCCGTTCTTCTATACCCTCACGCCCCCACCGATTGGCCGCCAGCAAGTCGATGACTTTCTGTTTGAAAACAAAGCAGGATTTTGCGCCCATTATGCCTCTGCCTTTATTTTTATGGCGCGCGCCAGCGGCATACCAGCACGGATGGTGACAGGCTATCAAGGAGGCGAATACAACCCACAGGCCAATTACCTCAGCGTGTATCAATACATGGCCCACGCCTGGGCCGAGGTGTGGCTCGAGAATGAAGGCTGGGTGCGTTTTGATCCGACCGCCATGGTGGCACCTAATCGGATTGAACAAGGCTTTGATGCCGAGTTTTCCCCTGAGCAAAGTTACCTGCAAGAAAGCCCTTTTAGCAGTTTACGATTTAAATCTATGCCTTGGCTCAACGAGTTGAGGCAACGCTTTGCTAGCGTTGATTATTACTGGAGTTTGTGGGTGCTCGGTTTTAATCAAGAACGGCAGAACAAAGTGCTAAGCGGTATTTTAGGAGAAGTCACTAAGGCCAAAGTCGCAATGTTTATGAGTGTGTGTATTGGGCTTATTGGCCTCTATATCGCCTACAGCGTAGGGCTATTTCGCTTTAAAAGGGAACAAGATCCCATCAGCGCTAAGTACCAACGCATTTGCCAGCGACTCAGTAAATTTGGCATCGCCCGCCCAGCCCACTTAGGCCCGAACGCCTTTGCAGCGCAGCTTATTGACACGCACCAGCAGCAATCCCCTCTGTTTTGTCGTGAGTTTGACACGTTCACCCAAAGCTACGTCGCATTGAAATACCAAAACTTGGCGGATAACGACTATCAAGTGGCGCTAAAGCGCTTTAATGCCGCGGCCAAAGCCCTCAACTGGCTGCTATTTGGCCCAAGTAAACAGTTAAAATAGATAGGATAGACCGCGGACAGACAAGATTGTTGAATCTTATAAATCAAACACATAGAATTGCCAAGCCCGTTTGCTATGCATAAAAGCAATTGGCTATGCATAACAGCAATCCCAAATCGTGAGTCGAATATGCTGAAGTTAATCCAATCCAACCAAATGGAAGTGCTCTGTGCCCATCTCGCTGCATATTTGCGCCAACCACTACCCGGCACGGCGTTATTGCAAAGCGAGCATATTTTGGTGCAAAGCCCTGGGATGTCGACTTGGTTACGCCTTGAAATTGCGAAACAAAATGGCATTGCCGCCGCGCTTGAGTTCCCTTTGCCCTCCAGTTTTATTTGGCAACTGTGCCACGATTTACTGCCCAATGTCCCCAAGGAAAACGCCTTTACTAAAGCGGCAATGACCTGGAAATTAATGCAGCTACTGCCTCGCCTACTTGAGGAGGAATCCTTTGGGCCACTGCGGCATTATTTAGGTCATATTGAGTCAAGCAGCCCCAACTCGAGCACAACAAATAATCAACTTGAAGCGTCAAACTCAATCGCCGCCGATAATATTAAGCTTTATCAGCTCTGCGGCCGTATCGCCGATATCTTCGACCAATATTTAGTTTACCGCCCCGACTGGATTGCCGCATGGGAAGCTAATGAACCACTCGATGCACTCAAATTAAATGAGGAACAACGCTGGCAACCTATTCTTTGGCGGGCGCTGATTGCCTTCAACCGTGATGAACTGCGTCAAAGCCATTACCACAGGGCCAATTTACATCAGGATTTAATTGCCGCGCTGGCTGATAGCACCCATTCCATTGCCAAATTGCCTGAGCGTTTATTTGTGTTTGGCATTTCGTCTATCGCCCCACAAACCATTGACGTGCTCCACCAGCTCGCGGGCCGAATTGATGTCATCATCCTTAACCTCAGCCCCTGCCAGCATTATTGGGGCGATATTATCGATCCTCGGCATCGAGCGCGAATGGCACTGCAATATGCTGGCAAACGCCAATTGGCCGAGCAATGGGAGGATAAACTCGAGGTCGGCAATCCGCTGCTTGCCAACAATGGCAAAATGGGACGCGAATTACTCGATATGCTGCTCGAACTCCCGCCCGAATACTGCGATTTTGGCGACGATGTGTACTGCGAGCCCTGCGGCGATCCTAACGATCCGCATAGCAATGCCAACATGCTGGCCGGGGTGCAATACGATATATTAGAAATGCAAACCCTCGACCGCGTACTCGGGCCTGATGCCGAGCTATATCAAAACGTTGCCAATCGAAGAGTGTTAAAAAACAGCGACCATTCGATTCAAATCAAGAGCTGCCATAGCCCGCTGCGCGAAGTCGAAACCTTGCACGATCATTTACTCGACCTGCTGGATCGCGACAACCAACTCACGCCTAAAGATATTGTGGTAATGATGCCAGATGTCGCCGCCTACGCGCCCTATATCGATGCGGTGTTTGCCGCCAAACAGGGGCTCGAATATATCCCCTACGCCATTGCCGACCGCGGTGCGGCGCAGGAATCGCCACTCATTAATAGCTTTTTGAATTTACTCAATATTAATCAGAGTCGCTTCGGACTGACCGATATTTTAAGCATTTTAGAAGTGCCAGCGATTTTACGGCGTTTTCAACTCGAAGAAGACGAGCTACCACTGATCCGCCGTTGGTTAGATGAAGCCGGTGTGCGTTGGGGGCGCGATGAGCAAAGCCGTGTTAAACAGGGCGTGCCTGCCTTTGAGCAAAATTCTTGGGCCTTTGGCATCAAACGGTTAATCTTGGGCTATGCCTTAAGGGACGATGCCCCCTTGTATCAAGCAAGCCCACAGGCACCAAGCTATTTAGTGGTTTCAGGGGTAGAAGGCCAATCGGCACAGGCCCTTGGCAAACTGTTGAACTTTATTGAAGTCCTCGATGAAACCACACTGCAATTAGCCCAGCCTCAAGTGCCTTGCCAGCGTTTATTGGAACTGACTGAACTGTTAAATGCTTTTTACGCCCCCGATGAGGATGAGCGTGAGCAGTTACAGGAAATCCGCGACGCCATTGCCACCTTAGAGCAAGAGTTACTGGCCGCCAGCCCTGCTGACAGCTATACAACGGCATACGACGTTAACCCCAATTTTTTAGACCAAAGCGGCTTACACTCAAACGCCTTGAACTTAAGCATCGAAGTACTCGCACAATGGTTTAATCAGCGCTTAACCGAGTCACGGGTTGGCCAGCGTTATCTTGCGGGCAGTGTAAATTTTTGTACCTTAATGCCGATGCGCTCGATTCCGTTTAAGGTGGTGTGCCTACTCGGCATGAATGATGGCATATATCCGCGCATGCAACATCCTGTGGGCTTTGATCTGATGGCACATTTTGGTGCACGCAAAGGCGATCGCTCCCGCAGATTAGACGATAGGTACTTGTTTTTAGAAGCACTACTCTCGGCACGGGAACAGCTTTACATCAGCTATATTGGCCGCAGTGAGCGGGATAACTCGGAGCGCATTCCCTCTATGCTAGTCTCCGAGCTGATTGAATATTGCCAGCTGTGTTATGTGCCAGAATCGCTTGCAACACTAGCAACATTAGCAGCAGAAACTCCAGCCGTAGGTAATGAAGCCGCCCAACAGGCATTGCTTGAGACCATCATAAGCCACCAGCCGCTACAACCTTTTGATCCTAAACTGTATCAGTCAACAGAGCCGCAAGCGCAGGCGATAAAACAAAGTTACAGCCAGCAATGGTGCCCACCGGACATCAGCACACAGTCACTCCAGCGTCGTTTTATTGATGCCAACACGCTGATCGTGCTCGAAGATGACACGATTGGGGATAGTGATATTCAACAAGATATTGAGCCACTAAGCGAAGAAGACCATGTCGATATCTCCGCTTTTATCCGATTCTTTCGCAATCCCGCGCAATATTTCTTTAACCGCACACTAAAGGTTGATTTAAACCTGAATATTCAAGCGGATGATAATGATGAGCCCTTTAGCCTCAATGCGCTTGAGCGTTATCTGTTACAGGCAAGGTTGCTCGATGATGCGCTTGAACAAGGCGCTGAACAAGGACAGGCGCAGCCCAGTAGCGAACTATTACAACGCTTAAAAGCCAGTGGTAATTTACCCATGCAGCCCTTTGATGATCTGCTGCTGCGCCAATATAGCCATGATATCGCGCCGCTTGTCGGCAGAACCTTATTTATGCGTGGCGATGTCCCCCCGTGCCATGCGGATATTCGGCTCGCCTTTGAGTTACCTCATCAGAACGCAGGGAATCAGGTAAAAACCAAGCGCGTTATCCTCGAAGGTCGCATTGATGATATCAGTCCAAAAGGCTTGGTCAGTTGTCGCCCCGGCAGTGCCCATGGGCGGGATATTTTAGCGCTGTATCTGCGCCATTTATGTTTAATGGCCGCAGGACTAACTCAGCCTAGTGATCATCTGCAACCTAGCTATCTCCTCGATATGGGGCATTTTCACGCCCTCTCGCCGATTGCGCCAAAGCAGGCCCATGATCAACTGGCTCACTTGTTACAGCATTTTTATCAGGGACAGTTGCATCCGCTGTGTTTTATGCCCAAAACCTCCCTTGCCTACGCCAGTGCAGAGATCAATGAGGATAAAACCAGTCAACTTGATGGCAACCACGATAGTCAACACAGTGTGCGGCTAGAGGCGGCGCAAAGCGAATGGCTGGACGAACAAGGTGAGCTTGGCGAAGGCACCGATCCCCATTACCAGCGGCTATTTCGGTTTCCGCAGGATTTTACCGAAGCAAATTTTGGCAAACTGGCCGACGAGATCTATCGACCCATGCTGAGCTTGTACCATAAAGACACCCTCGCCCAACTTGAGGAGTTTGTGCTCAATGCAGAACCACAAGCCGCCACATCAGAGGGAGCGCAGCAATGAGTGCACCATCAAACAATATGATACTTCCTACTACATCACAGGCGCTGCCATTAGATCCGCTCACCCTGCCATTTGGTGGTAGCCGATTGATAGAGGCCAGTGCGGGCACAGGTAAAACCTATACGATTTCGGGCTTGTATCTGCGACTACTGCTTGGGGATGGCTTAAGCGAACCACTGAGTTGCGAACAAATTCTGGTAGTAACCTTCACCAATGCCGCCACCGAAGAATTAAGGGACAGAATTCGCCGCCGTATACAAGTGGCTTTTAAGTGTTTCTTAGGGCTCGAAATTAACGATCCCTTTGTACAGGCGTTGTACGATAAAACCCCAGAATCTGAGCGCGCTATCGCCCTAAGACGTTTCGACTTAGCGCTCAAATCACTCGACGAAGCGGCGATTTTTACCATTCACGGTTTTTGCCAACGGATCTTAGCCGATCTCGCCTTCGAATCCTCTTTACTGTTCGAGTCAGATTTTACCTTAGACGACAGCGAGTTTTTGCACCATGCGGTGCGGGACTTTTGGCGTGAAGCCTGCTATCCGCTGCCGGAATATTTAGCCCAGATTATTGCCAGCGAATTTGGCGATCCCGATGGCTTAGTCAAGCAGCTTCGGGCGTTGCTCGGTGCCAGTGAGGCAAAACCGCTTAAACCCGTGCAGCCCTTTGCTCGTTTGGCAGAATCCTTAAGCCAGAGTGTGCAACGCTTTAAACTCGCCTGGCCGCGTGGCCGCGACGCGCTGTTAGAGTTACTTCATAGCCTGCCGCTTAATGGCCAGCGCTTTGGTAAGGCGAGCGACAATTACCCCAAATTGGCGGAAATGTTCGACCAACTGGATAACTTTATCGCCTTTGGTCATGGCTTACCGCCGCTAAAAGTGCTTGAGGCCTTGTCACTATCAGAGCTTAAGCTCAATAAAGGCGGCGTACTCCCAAGTGCCAGTGAAGCACCACTGCTTGACCATATGGAGCAATTAGCCACGCTAATTAACGCCATTAAACCCGCATTTCTCTTCAGCGCCAAACAAGGGATCAGCGAGCGGTTTGCTAAGCAAAAGCAGCTTAAAAATGTGCTGACACCGGATGATTTGCTGACCACCTTAGCCGCAGCGATGCAGGCCAATCCCGATACTTTGCCCAAAGCGGTAGCAAGTCGCTTCCCTGTGGCCTTAATCGATGAATTCCAAGATACCGATCCTTTGCAATTTGCGATTTTCTCGGGGATTTATCAAACCCGTTTGGGGGTTGAAGCGCAAAATTCGGCGACTGCCAAACCAAGTACGGCTGTGGATAGCAAATTAAGCCTGCTGATGATTGGTGATCCTAAACAGGCGATTTATGCCTTTCGCGGCGCGGATATTTACACCTATATCGAGGCGCGCAGGCAAACCCAGGCGCACTATTTTCTCGACACTAACTATCGTTCCAGTCGTAATCTGGTGGCGGGAGTGAATCACCTATTTGCCCAGCATCCCAATCCTTTTATTAGTCAATCGATTCCCTTTGACAGGGTAAAAACACCCGCCAGTGCGGCGGCAAAACAGTTAATAGAAAGTACAGCCAATAGTGCCGCACTGCGGTTAAAACTGTTACGCGAGGGCGAAACGGGGCTGAATAAAGCCAGCGCCAGGCAAACCTTGGCCGAAGATACCGCCGCCGAGATCACCCGTTTACTCACAGAGGCCGCCAATGGCCAATGCCATACACCAAAAGGGCCATTAATTGCCAAAGATATCGCCATCTTAGTGCGGGATAGAAACGAAGCCGCGGTGATGAAAACGGCGCTCAGTAAACGCCAGATTGGCGCGGTATTTTTAAGCCGCGATAGTGTGTTTGATACCGTTGAAGCGCGGGAAATGGCGCTAATTTTGCGCGCATTAGCCAGTCCCAAGGATGAGCGCGCCCTTCGCAGCGCGCTCGCCACCGCGCTACTTGGCTATAGCGCCGAGCAAATTCATGCCTTTAACCAAGATGAAGAGCAGCGCCAAATGTTGCTTGAGCAGTTTTTTGCGCTACATCAGATCTGGCAAAAGCGCGGCATTATGCCGGCGCTGCTGAGCTTAGCCAACGCTACCCATATGGTGGCACGGCTACTGCAAACACCCAGCTTTACAGCCACTGCCGACCAAGATAGCGAAGAGCCCGATGAGGCGAGCAATGGCGAGAGGCGACTAACAGATTTTCGCCACTTAGCCGAGCTGTTGCAGCAAAAGGCCACTGAGATTGATGGCATCAGTGCCCTACTCAATTGGTATGAGCAACAACTAATTGATAATACAGGGGCAGATGAGCAGCAGCTTCGCCTTGAGAGTGAGCAAAATCTGGTGCAAATCGTGACTATCCATAAAAGTAAGGGGCTGGAATACCCAGTGTGTTTTATCCCCTTTGTTAGCCTTGCGCGGGATAATCGCCGCCGCCCGACACCCATGCTCTATCACAGAACCGATGCGGATGGGGCACAGGAGCTGGTATGGGATATTGAAGGCACAGACGAAGGCTGGGAGCAGGCAAAGCAAGAAACCTTAGCCGAAGATCTTCGCCTACTTTATGTGGCGCTCACCCGCCCCGTGTACCTGTGTTATTTGTACATCGCTAACCATAGCCGGATGTTAAAAGCCGGGATCAAAAGCCAATTGCATGAAACCGCTATCGGTTACCTTTTAGGCATTACCGATGCCAACTGTGATTTTGCTCGTCTGCACAGTGCGGCGCAGGCGCTGCTTAATGGTGTCGAGTCGAATGCACAAGCGATCAGCGTTGAGTGTGTTGGTGACAACATTGCTGATAGCAAGCTGCACACGGGTGAAATGCAATCCCACACCTTAAATGCCCGTAACGTCACCCGTCCGTATCGCACCCCATGGCGAGTAGGCAGTTATTCTGGCTTAGTCAAAAATGCACCCCACGCCAAAGCCAGTCCGGGCGCCGATGATGAAGTTAGCGCGGTATTTGGCGCAGAACCCGCCAATAGCCTAAGTGAATCCTCATGGCAAGATACCGCTGATGTGCCACAACTGCCGCTACTCAATCGCTTTAGCTTTGAGCGCGGCGCCAATGCGGGGAGTTTTATGCACTTAGTGCTTGAGTTAATTGATTTTACTCAAGCCGAAATCGATTTACCGCGTGAGTTACCTAAGGCTATGTTGCAATATGGTATCGCCCCCGAGTGGCAAACCGTATTGCAAGACTGGTATATGGAAATATTGCAGGCACCGCTGGCATTGATGGCGCAGGATAATCAGCTCATCAATCCCGATCTCTGTTTAGCCGCGCTCGCGCCACAGCACACCTTAGTGGAGATGGAGTTTTACCTGCCTTTAAATCAATTAAGAGATGCAGAGCTTAATCAACTCCTCGGGCAATTTGGTTACGATACCGCGCTGCATTTTGATGAATTACAGGGCATGCTCAAGGGCTTTATCGACTTAACCTTTGAATATCAAGGTCAGTTTTATATCGCCGACTATAAATCAAACCATTTAGGCGACACGATTCAGGCCTACCATTATGGTGCGCTTAAGCAGGCGATTAGCGATCATAGGTACGATTTGCAATACATTCTCTACTCCCTCGCCCTGCATCGTTATTTGGCGATGCGACTGCCAAACTATGACTACGATACCCATATCGGCGGCTGTTATTACTTGTTTTTACGGGGAATGTCGGTTCAGTATCCCGGTTTTGGTGTTTACTACGATAAGCCACCTAAGGCGCTCATTCTCGCCTTAGATGCGCTGTTTAACCGCAGCCAAGATGAAAGCCATATGAGTCAACATAATACGGAAGCGATGGCATGAACCACAGCACCGATATGAATAGCACCGAAATGAATAACGCCACAGCCCTTGCAGCCAATTGGTACAATACAGGCGCGCTGAGACTTAAAGCACCACTGGCTGAGTTGCTCAAATATTGGGAAAAAGAGCGGCTTATCACTGCACTTGATCGCCATTTTGCCCTCGAGATGGCCCGTCTTCACCCCAATGACGCCCAAGAGCCACTGTTTATGCTGCTGTGCGCCCTGTTGAGTCAGCAACTGTCGGCCCAACATACTTGTCTAGTGCTCGAATATATAGTGCCAACCAATCCGATGGCAGAGCCAGTAAACCGCTGTCAAATCCGTTTAAGCCTTACTGAACTGATTGACGCACTGCAACACTTTGACGCCATTGGTGCACCAAATAGCAATAAACCACTGATTTTTGAAGATGGTAGACTCTATCTTGAGCGTTATCATCATTTTGAAACCCAAGTCGCCAGCGCCTTAACAAGGTTATCAGCGACGGCGCTTTCGTTAACGCCCTCGCAGCCTTTAGCATCGGATAATCAGTCACTTTTACAACTACGCAGGCAACTGGATTGCTTATTTCCAAGTGCAACCCACACCGTTGAAGCAAACATCGATTGGCAAAAGGTCGCCACCGCTACTGCGCTCGGTAGAAAGCTGGCGGTGATAACTGGTGGCCCCGGTACAGGTAAAACCACCACGGTGACTAAATTGCTGTTGTTACAACAATTAGGGTCACCAAAGCAGATAAGACTTGTCGCCCCGACAGGCAAAGCGGCCGCCCGTTTAAGCGAATCCATTAAGGCATCTAAAGCGAGACTCGAGCAGGAGCTTAAGCAGGCTCAAGCGACAAACGAACTGGCGCAAAACCACGAAACCCAAGCCCTGTTAGCCGCGCTTAAGCAAGTACCGGAAGAGGCATCAACCTTACATCGCCTGCTGGGTGTCATCCCCAACTCAGCGCATTTTCGCCATCATCAAGGCAACCCATTACGGCTCGATCTTTTGATTGTGGATGAAGCCTCCATGGTCGATTTACCTATGATGTACAAGCTGCTTAGCGCATTGCCGGAACACGCAGGCTTAATATTGCTAGGGGATCAGGACCAACTCGCTTCAGTTGAGGCAGGCGCCGTACTTGCCGATATTTGCGCCGGACTTAAGCAAGCCTCGATGCAACATACCGAATGGAAAATGCGTTATAGCCAAGCACAGGCCGAACAATTAACCGCGCTCACGGGCTTTAATTTAACCCCCTTTATCCACGCTGAGCCTAAAATTGGCGATAGCCTGTGTATGTTAACCCACAGCCATCGATTTAAAGGCGATGCGGGGATTGGCTTGCTGGCCAGCGCAGTCAATCGTGCCGATCTCGCAGGTATTTTATCCGTTTGGCAAAGGGGGCTGGCCGAATTAACCTGGCTAGAACACAGCGTAGATCACAGCCAAACTCAAGCAAAAATCAGTGAACCTAGCAGTAATACCGGACTTAAAGCGCTACTTGCACAGGCCTGTGACCAATACGGTGACTATTTGCGCCTATTACAACCAACGCACGCCACCACAATACACACGAGTGAGCCATTTTGCCCGCCAAGCGCCATGGAGGCGATTGCCAAATTTAATCAATATCGCATTTTGTGCGCCATGCGAACCGGCGATTATGGTGTCGAAGGGATTAATCTTGCGGTGACGAAGGCGTTAGCACAGGCCAAACTTATTCAGCCGCAGCAGGAGTTTTACCTCGGGCGCCCGATTATCATCCAAAGCAACGACTATAACTTAGGTCTGTTTAACGGCGATATTGGTTTGATTTTGCAGGATGAAGAGAGAGCTGACCGACTGATGGCCCACTTTATTAAGGCCGATGGCAAACTGCTAAAAGTGCTACCCGCAAGGCTACCTAGCCACGAAACCTGTTACGCCATGACGGTACATAAAAGTCAGGGCAGTGAATTTAATCGAGTCGCCCTAGTGCTCCCGCCAAATCCTAGTCTCGTACAGTGGCAATTGCTCACCAAAGAGCTGATTTACACTGCTATTACCCGTGCAAAACAACACTTTAGCTGTTTAGGTACACAGCAAGTCTTCGAGCGTGCTAGCTTGCAAGCTACCCAGCGCGCCTCAGGTTTAGCGGATAGACTATGGCGCGATAAGTCGATAATCAATTAACATTTAACAAATTGATTAATAAATAAAAATAGCAAAAAAAAGGAGCAAGGAGTTGATGGAACAAACAATGATAAAACTGCAACAGATGCAAGATGTCATCAATTTATTTGATAGCATCAAGCCTGAAGCATTGTTACCCGCTCAATACTATGAAAGCACACGCTATATTCGTTGGTCTGAATTTGAGGCAATGCAAGTGTATGAGCTTGATTTTGAGCCTTATTTATCAATTGCTGAACGCTGTAACATGCGTTTTTTTGCCCTGCATCAGAGCCCGAAACGTGTGTACCTTGCTCATTTGAATGATGCTGGCCATGCACCAAGATGGGAAGCCCGGCCACTATTATTACCTCAGTTGCGTGATACCGAGTTGATGACATCTCTTATGCAAGATCACGCCTATCAATTAGGGCTGAAGATCAATCTCGAAGCAAACTACCCTATTTAGATTTTAGCGCTAGACGACATTGAAACCGCTTGTGGATCGATTGGAAAATATATTTTTACCTCAGTTCCCTTGCCTAACTCAGATGCGACGTCAATCGTACAATCGTGCTGACGCAAAATTTGAAGCACAATAGACATTCCCACTCCGGTCCCAGTCCCAACGGGTTTAGTGGTATAAAAGGCATCAAACATTCTTGTGAGGGTATACTCATCCATACCGCAACCATTATCGACAACCGTTAAGCAAATGTTTGTATTGGATTGAGTGAGCTTAAGCCGTATTTCTGAAGACCTATCGCTCACCACATCGCAAGCCTGATAAGCATTTACGATAATGTTCATTAACACCTGATTGAGCTCACCTACATTAAACAAAATCATAGGCACATGCGAAATCTCTTTTTTTATCAATACATTGTTAAAGATTGGCCGCAGTAATTTAAGAGTGAAATCCAGAGCGTCGGCTAATTGAATGACAGATTTTCCCGTCGAGTCTGTTCGTGCAAAAAAGAGCAAATGATTAACGATATCTTTTATACGCATTAAGCCTTGGCAAGTATCACTTGCCAGTTCAGGCAAATCCTCTTTGATAAATTGCAGCTTAGCCTGGTCAATCTGCTGTGTATCGCCACCCTCTATACTCGCCAATAAATCCTGGGCGTAGTTAGTTAAGCTATTGATGTTGGAGAGAATATATGCAAGTGGATTGTTAATTTCATGGGCAACACCAGCAGCAACAGTCCCAAGGGAAGCCAATTTTTCCTGCTGGATCATTGATTGCTGTTGCTGCTTAATCAGATCGATTTGTTGCTGTAACAACAGATTTTTCTCATAGAGTTGGCGGGTACTGTCTTCGAGCAACTGCTCCACCTCTTGCCTTGCCCTTTTTTCCCGCAGATAGGCTGCGTAGTAAGGATTTTCGCTGTCAGTCATTTTGTAACTCGATGATTAACATACAATGATCGGCACCAGTGTGCATGCAAGTATCGTGGGTGATCTGGATCTTTTGTTTAAAATGCTCGGCAGCGCCAAACAACAAGCCTTCAGCACAAAAACACAGTCGGCGGGGTGATGAGTACCTTAACGCAATTTGATTGTTCGGTAATAACTGTCCATTAATGTGCGGCAATGAAGGCTCATGGTATAGCTTATTCACCTCTAAATGGATCACATCATGGATCCCCATGACTAGGGAGGTAAAATCGTCAAACTTGTCTACAACACCGACATGACGGGAGGCTAGCCCATTAAAAAGAAACTGCCCAAATGCTTTTACCACGTCCTGTATCGGCATATTAAGCCGCTGAGCCACGTCCTGAACAATGCTAAATAACTCGGACTCAGCATAACTTTTGGCAGACACATACACGCGATCCTTAGGAGCATGTTTTTCCAACAAATCGTTCCACACTGACATACCGCACTGAGCCACGACCATATCTTCAAGCACATTAAAAATAATTCCTTTCATACACACCTCATGGGGTGACCAAGTCGAGCTAACAGGCGAGTGTCACATTTGTCCTATACATTACCTATAAAGTAATAGCAGCAATCTTAATGTTCACCAGTATTTTTATGCGAAGTTGCTAGGGCGTGTTGAATGTTTCTAAACCCAAGTCATCAAGTAATGACGTCATAACCAAGCCGTAAATAACATCGTCGATAATAACCCTTAGCAGCAGGTCTATTCGTGAAGCGTTACCACTCAGTGGTTACATGTTGATTTAGATACACAGATGCGAACTTGCGTCTCTTTTCTTGAATAAAATCAACAGGAGTATAAGTCGACGTCCATCAATGCAGCATCCTGTTATACAAGGGTTATTGATGTGCTAAATGCGCTTATCGCGCCCTTTATGCCAGTAAAAATTGCATCGCAATTTGACAATCTGATGGATAGCCACTTTTGTTTAGTCTAATATGCCACCAACTGTGAAATAGGCCATGCAACAAACGCATATTACAAACATTGCCATACCAATAAGTAGTCACTTTTATGCCTAAAACACCCGCCCACTCGCCCGCTAATACCCTTGTGGTCCTCGATTTTGAAACCTCGGGTCTTTCGCCCAGTCAAGGCGCTCGAGCTATTGAGGTTGGCGCGGTATTGATTGAACAAGGCCAAATCACTGCGCGTTTTTCAGAATTAATGAATCCAGGTTTTCGGATAAACACCTTTATTGAAGATTACACCGGGATCAGCAATCAAATGCTGTCACGTGCAGCGCCCTGCGCCGAGGTAATGTCACGATTTGCCAAGTTTATCGGCAAGCACCATTTGGTTGCCCATAATGCCGCATTCGATCAGCGGTTTCTTGATGCTGAATTTGCTCAAATTGGTCACCAATATTCCGGCCAGTTTGGCTGTTCTCTCCTGTTGGCAAGGCGCTTGTACCCAGAGGCCATTAATCATCAACTGGCAACGTTAGTACGCTATAAACAACTGCCGACCGAGGGGACTTTTCACCGCGCGCTTGCTGATGCGGAAATGACGGGACACTTATGGCTACGAATGTTAGCGGATCTGAAACAGGACTTTGCAATAGCCGAACCACCCTTCAGTCTAATGCAAAAAGTGATGCGCAAGAGTAAAGCTGAGGTGCCTAAGTTTCTGCGTCAATATGCCAGAGGTTAATCCACTCAGCGTTGACCAGTTTTACACCATACACCAGCCAAACTTGTCATAAAAAGCCAAGTGCTAGCAAACACTTGGCTTAATCGCGTAAATCAATACAGAGACAGCTTAGCCTAGCAATGCGTGGTCAATCCCGCAGGAACTGCGAACGACTAAGGTGGTTGGGATCAATTGAGGGCCTACCGCCTGACCGCGAATAAGCTTGAGCAAACTCTCGACTAAAATCTCACCCGCTAACTGAGTATTTTGTTTGATGGTTGTCAGTGGTGGATTAGCAAAACTTGCCACAGGAATATCATCATAGCCCACCACAGCCACTTGCTCTGGCACTAATATCCCCTTCTCTTTTAAGGCGCGAATGGCACCAATAGCAATCAAATCACTAGCGGCAAAAATCGCATCAAACGTAAGCCTTTTTTCTATTAATGCCATCGCCGCATCATAACCAGCACTTTCGGTGCTAATGGCTGAAATTTGCCGCTCAGCCACCACTGGTAATCCTGCTGTTTGTAAGGCTTTGACATGACCTAAATATCTGTCCCTAAATTCTGGGCTATGACTAGAGGCGTCACCTAAGAAGGCAAAAGCGCTACGGCCAAGGGAAATCAAATGTTCAGTGGCTATCAGGCCACCTTGGTGATTATCACAACCAATGGATAATACGGATTTATTGTTATGCTCGGCGCCCCAAATCACAAAATGAGTATGCTGAGCGAGTAACTTTTCAAGCTTCTGCTCGTAATCCATATAATCGCCGTAGCCCAGCAAAATAATGCCATCAGCTTTATTACTGTCTTCGTAGTCGGCATGCCAATCACTAGAAAGTTGTTGAAATGAAACGAGTAAATCATACCCCTGTTGCGCAGTTGCCCTTGTTATTGAGCCTAACATCGACAGAAAAAATGGGTTGATAAGGGAATCATCATTAGTCGGGTCTTCACACAATAACAGCGCCAGAGTATGGCTATTTTGGGTACGCAAATTACTGGCGTTTTTATCAACCTTGTAGTTAAGTTCCTTTGCAATTGCTTGGATCCGCTGACGGGTCTCTAAGTTGACAAGCGGGCTATTTCTGAGGGCTCGGGAAACCGTAGACTGGGATACACCAGCACGATAAGCAATATCAATTGAGGTCGCTTTCGATGCCATAACGGAGGTCACCATAATTATTATTTTGGGGGATACTAAAACAGTTCTAATGACTTGTATAGCCGAAGGGTTTACAACTGTCTAACAAGTTAACCGAGTTAATCTGCTTTAACCTATTGAAAGCTAAACTAACTTAACCGCACACCTTAACGCTGGGTGCTTAACCACGATAATGCGGCTTATGATTGTGTGACTAAAAACACAGACTAGAGAAAATAAATGCTTCAAAAAAACCGCTAACGCTATTCACAGCTTTGCATTCACTAATAATTAGCTGAGTCGCATTTATTTTCTCTTAATCAGATAGAAGTTAAATCCCTAATTCATCGAGTAAATCATCGGCGTCCACATTGGTATGATGTTGACTTATCGCGGGCTTGTCCGCCATTCGGCTCCAAGGAGTGCTTTCAAAATTTGAAGCTTGCGTCCCACTCACGCCGTGCTGTTCGAGTAAGCTATCAGGGTCAAACTCCTCATCATATTCAAACTCATCCAGTTTGATAAACTCGGTCTTATCCATCGCAAATTCAAGGTAGAAAATGTGATTATTTTCGGTTTTAAAGGACACTCGCCTTGCTACAGCATCATCCAAGTTTGCATCAATAGAGATAGTCAACTCTTTGTTTATCGTTAACATTTTTGGCTGACTTTGGCTGATGGAAGTTTGTAATTCCTTAGAGACTTTATTAATAAAGTCACCTAAAATTTGGTTCATTAACTCCCCCATCACATTACCCACTTCATCAGAAGTATGGGAAAAGGCTAATTCCTCTTCAGGCATGCCCATATTGAGCATATAGCGACGGTAGATTTCGATAGCCGCAGCAGCGGAAAAGTTAATAACAACAAGCCCTGAAAATCCCCCATCAAAAATCGAAAAACATCCTAAGTCGGGTTTTAAGCGGGTACGGGTAATGCTTTGTACCATACCAGCATGGCTCACATGGCTTGCGCTGGTACTCGATAATACATGGGCAACAGAGTGGCATAACTTCAACAATATATCGTCAGAAGTCACAATCGTATTTGTAGTCATAATTGATTCTCAAACATAACAGTTGATTAATCTTGCGCGTAAAACGGTAAAAAATCAAAATTAAAACAACTAATTAGATATAGTTATCATGATTGAATTTGTTAATAAATGGTAAGTTGTTGAATTTAATAAATACTTCATCACATGCGATTAGACTGATGAAATATCCTCAAAATAAGCCATAAAATCATCACTCAGGAGAAGGCCTGCAAAGATCCTGCTTAAGATCAAAGAAACCCCATATTGTTTACCAGTTTATATGAAATTTAACCCGCTAATATTCTATTAAAAAACATTCGCAGGTATATTGTTGAACATTATTTTTGCGCCCGAGGACTCCAGATGATCACTTTTTTGCGCCAATTCACCATTTTAAAACGTCTAATGATGATGTTAGTGATGGCGGCCATTGGAACTGTTTGTTTTGCAAGTTTTTCGATTAAAGAACAATACAGTAATTTGATCGAACAAAAATGGTTACAAATCGATGGTCAACTTGGCAGTATCCTCAGTGTGATAGACGTTTATCGCCAAGATGCTGTTAACGGAAAAATGAGCGAGCAAGAGGCTCAAAAAGCTGCTGCGAACCTCATTAACCAAACCCGTTATGCGGGGGTTGGTTACTTTATTCTGATTGATGACAACAACCAAATCCTAGCCCATGGTGAAAATGCCAGCCTAATCGGTACCTCTGCACAAAATTTCACACTCCCCAATGGCACTAATCCGCTGACTACGATGCTGTCTCAAGCTCGGCAACATGACAAAGCCATGCTGGAATATCCGATTGCTAATCCTGTTTCAAAAATTGTTGAGGACAAATTGGCCGAAGCCCGCTACTACCCACAATGGGGCTGGACTGTGATCACAGGGGCTTATCTCAGTGACGTAAAAGAGAGTCTTTACAATGTGATGATCGACTATCTGATTATCATGTTTTTGATTTCTGTACCTATTTTTGCATTTTTCCTTGTTCTTAATCATTCGATTACCTCACCATTGAATGATGCTATTGAAGCCCTTGAAGATATCGCTCAAGGCGAAGGCGACTTAAGCCAGCGTTTAAGCACTCAAGGCAAAGATGAAGTTGCTCATCTCGCCCAAGCCTTTAACCTTTTCGCCCAAAAAATTGGCGATATGGTGGGACATTTGCAACCCCTAGGAAAATCGCTCGACAACGATGCTAAACAGTTAATGCTTGCCGTTGAGGAGTCGAACCAAAGTGCGGAACATATCCACCGTGAAACCGGTAGCGTAGCAACGGCAGTTAATCAAATGCTGTCTACAACCCATGAGATGGCGAGCAATACCCAGCAGGCCGCCGATGCCGCCACCAGTGTGAAAAATCAGGCACAGCAAAGTAAAGCTGTGATTGACAATACGCTGCGCGATACCGAGAAGTTGGTCCAAGAGCTGAAAGCATCAGAAGCAATCACTCAAAAATTGGGACAAGCCTCTGGTCAAATTGGCAGTATTTTGGATGTGATTCGGGGCATTGCTGAACAAACCAATTTGTTGGCACTTAATGCCGCCATTGAAGCTGCTCGTGCGGGTAGTCATGGCCGAGGATTTGCCGTTGTCGCAGATGAAGTAAGAGCCTTAGCCAATCGCACCCAAGACTCGACCAATGAGATCCAAAAAATTATCTCTGAAATTCAAACCGGTGTGGGCTCTGTGATGCAAAGCAATAGCCAAACCCAACATCAATCAGAAGAATTACAAGCTAAGGCTCAAGAGGCTGGGCAAGCCATGGCCGCAATTCTGGGGCTAATTGCCCACATCAGCGATATGAACACTCAGTTAGCGAGTGCGACAGAAGAGCAATCCCTCGTGACAGAGGAAATTAACCGTAATATCTGTAATATTTCAGAGCTAACCGAAGTGTCTGTAAAAGCCAATGACAGTAATAGCCGAGCAGCACAATCATTACAGGATATTAGCCAGGATATGTCCCATACCTTAGGGCAATTTAAAATCTAACCTAGCGAATGTTTTCAATAGCAAACAAGAGGACGTATAAAAACGTCCTCTCTTGCTTTAAAATTAGCTAATGAAACGACACAACCAACCCTAGCATACGAAATGCGGGCTGATTGAGGATGCACTTGAGAACAATGTCCTTTAAACAGGAATCCATGTTATAAGGTAAACTCCTAACTTGCATTCACCTCGCCAAAGGAGAACCGCCTATGCGTATGACCTTAGCCGTACATACCCGGCAATATACCATTCACAGTTTTAGCCCTAAGGCGCAAATTCCTACCGAAGTCTTTGCTGAAGAAGTGTATTTTATCTGCAAAACAGAAGAAGGTTTGACCTTGGTTGTGCCTAGTGAGCTTGCGCTTGATAGCTTAGAGCAAGAAACTAACTGGAGCTGTCTAGAAGTGTTAGGCCCTCTAGGATTTTCATTAACGGGTATTTTATCGAAAATTGCCAGCACCTTAGCCGATGTGCAAATCAGTATTTTCGCCCTTTCAACCTTTGATACTGACTATATTCTCGTGAAGAAAAATTGCCTCCAAGGCGCCATTGCTGCCTTAAAAAAGGCCGGTTATAAGATTATAGAGTCGAACGAAGCGCCATAATATTCATAAAGAGTTAACCCACTATGTACGAAAAATCTGTCACTATCACCGCGAAACATGGTATTCATACCCGCCCTGCGGCACTATTGGTGAAAGAAGCAAAGACCTTCGATTGTGACGTTTTGGTTGAATGTAACGGCAAGCAAGCCAGTGCTAAGAGCTTATTTAAACTACAAACATTAGGTTTATACCATGGTGTCACTGTCAGGGTTTTCGCCGAGGGAGAGCAGGCGCAGGAAGCCGTCGAAAAAGTCTCGGCCTTGTTAATCACCTTAAGTTAGCGAACCGCCCAACATCATTAGGAATGACTATGTCGATAACGGGGATTATTGTGTCATCGGGTATAGCCTTCGGTAAGGCTTTACACCTTAATCATTGCGAAAACCACCTCGACTATCGCCCAATTCCGCTCTCTAGGATCCCGCAGCAACAAAGTAAGTTTCTTAAGGCGTTACAAACACTGAAACAACAGCTCAGTCTAAGCCAAACTAAGCTCGATCCTGACAGCGAAAACTACCAACTGATTGAAGCCGATTTATTACTCCTTGATGATGAAGAACTGATAGAACAAGTCAAAGAAGCCATTCGCACCTTACAACTTTCCGCCAGTGTCGCTGTTGAGCGAATATTTGCCCATCAAGCGAATGAACTCGAGTCCCTAGACGATCCCTATTTAGCCAATCGAGCCCAAGACGTTCGATGCCTTGGACAGCGCATAGTCACCGCGATTAATGGCCGTTTGGACCAAGGTTTAACTCACCTGAGTGAACCTACGATACTGCTAGCACAGGATCTCACCCCAGCAGAATTTGCCTTGCTCCCTAAAGAGCACATCAGCGGTATTGTGCTTAAAACCGGTGGACTCACCAGTCATACCGCTATTTTGGCCCGTGCAGCAGGTATACCCGCTATTTTAAGTTGTCAGTTCGATGCAGAGCTCATCCCTAATGGCACCCCATTAGTGCTCGATGCAATAAGTGGAGCGCTTTATGTCAATCCGGAGCCTGAGCAACAAGCTCGTTTAACCGTGACCCTGCACCATGAACAAGCAAGACGTCAGGCACTTCAAGCTTATCGCGATGTTCCGGCTCAAACACAGGACGGACATCAGGTTCGCCTGCTGGCAAACGTCGGCAATTTGAATGAGATCACCCATGTCAAAGATGAAGGGGCCGATGGAATAGGCTTATTCCGCACTGAATTTATGTTAATGCATACCAGCACCTTGCCGGATGAAAAAGCCCAGTACAATCTTTACTGCGAGGCTCTGCATGCTCTAGGTGGTAAAACTTTTACGATCAGAACCTTAGATATTGGCGCCGATAAAGAACTCCCCTGCTTATGCCAAGACATAGAAGATAATCCCGCCTTAGGACAACGTGGGGTGAGATACACCTTAGCGCACCCAGAATTATTTAAGACCCAACTTCGTGCCATTTTACGGGCAGCAAATCACGGTCCGATTCGCTTAATGTTTCCTATGGTCAATCAAGTGGAAGAGTTAGATGAGATATTTACGCTTATCGCCGAATGCCAGGATGCCCTCGAAGACGAAGAAAAAGGCTATGGTGAACTGAGTTATGGCATAGTGGTAGAAACGCCCGCGGCGGTGTTGAATTTAGCCTCTATGCTACCAAGGCTGGATTTTGTCAGCATAGGCACCAATGATTTAACACAATATGCCATGGCAGCAGACCGCACCAACCCACAACTGACACGGGATTACCCTTCCCTTTCACCTGCGATTTTAAGCTTGATAAACATGACAATCATTCAAGCCAAAGCAGCCGAGGTCACAGTATCACTCTGTGGTGAATTAGCCAGCTCGCCACACATCGCTCCGCTACTCGTGGGAATGGGGCTGGATGAACTCAGCGTTAACTTAAGCTCATTACTAGAGGTGAAGGCAGCCATTTGCCAAGGTGAACTGGCGAAATTTTCTGCGTTAGCGCACACTGCGATGCAGCAAAATAGAATTTCAGATCTGCAACAGTGTATAACAAACTGTAAATAGTACATTTAATTGGTTATGCTGCTTTACAGACCAACACAGAACAACAAAAACAAGCAAAGGGGCACCACATTATGGGATTTTTAAGCCGCATAAGGCGATTGGTATCAGGACAGCCACAACTTGCTGGTGGCATTATGGTCTACGCCCCCGTCAATGGGGAAATAGTCGCGATTGAAAAAGTCCCCGATGTCGTTTTTGCAGAAAAGATTGTCGGTGATGGCATTGCTATCGCGCCTAAGGGCGACACGATTGTTGCGCCTATTGATGGTACTATCGGTAAAATATTCGAAACTAATCATGCCTTTAGTATTGAATCACCTCAAGGATTAGAACTATTTGTTCACTTTGGTGTTGGTACTGTCGAGCTAAGAGGGCGTGGCTTTAGTCGTTTAGCCGAAGAAGGTCAAGAGGTCAAAGTAGGCGATCCGATTTTGTCATTTGATATTGAGTATCTTAAAGACCAAGTAGACAGCTTACTCACGCCCGTGGTGCTTGCCAATATGGAAGATGTGAAGTATTTAGACAAAGCTCAGGGGAGTGTCACCGCGGGCAAAGATCCTATTTTTACGGTGCAACTTTAACAATTAATCCAGTGTTAATTAGCAGTCCATTTAAGATCCATACCTTAGCTAATCCCCTTTTCTTCGTTAATCATACCGCTGGTAGTTTGCTGATACTGCCAGTGGTCACATTCGCAGCATTAACCTAAGCAAAAACAGCAGCACCTCAAACAGCTAATCGACCTAATATCCATTAATAGTGATAAATTCAGTATTTTCGATAATAGGTAATTGGCCTAAGCGTGATAATTCTTGTTTGAGTTTGGTCATCACATCCATCTGTTTAGCTGAAGGCGGTAAATGTATCTTAACAATCCGTATAGCCGCGATGGACTTATAGTCAATCACCCGTCTTACAAATACGCAGTCTTTTGCCTGTATTTGAGATATCACTTCATTTGATACTTCATAATCCAATGGAAAATCAGCCTCACCTACCAGTCGTAATTGTAGGTAAACACTGTGTGACGCTAAGAGACTAATGCATTCACGCCATTTGGTATTGTTCATCACAACTCGTTGTCGTTATCTTTAATTCTGAATAGTAT
>NZ_JAKZGV010000137.1:0-255 GCF_022557375.1 Shewanella sp. MM_2022_3 | reverse complement strand
GCAAAACCCATCTGGGTTGTATGGTTAAGCCTCTCGAGTCATTAGTATCAGTTAGCTCAACGCCTCACAACGCTTACACACCTGACCTATCAACGTCCTAGTCTCGAACGGCTCTTTAGTGGACTTAAAGTCCAAGGGATGACTCATCTTGGGGCTCGCTTCCCGCTTAGATGCTTTCAGCGGTTATCGATTCCGAACATAGCTACCGGGCAATGCCATTGGCATGACAACCCGAACACCAGCGGTTCGTTCACT
>NZ_JAKZGV010000136.1:0-255 GCF_022557375.1 Shewanella sp. MM_2022_3 | reverse complement strand
AACAATTCAAGTGGCTCACGTAAGTGAAACCTATTTGGGTTGTATGGTTAAGCGACTAAGCGTATACGGTGGATGCCTTGGCAGTCAGAGGCGATGAAGGACGTAGTAACTTGCGAAAAGCGTTGGCAAGCTAGTAACAAGCATTTGAGCTAACGATGTCCGAATGGGGGAACCCGGCCGCATAAGCGGTCATCATTAAGTGAATACATAGCTTAATGAGGCAAACGAGGGGAACTGAAACATCTAAGTACCCTT
>NZ_JAKZGV010000135.1:0-255 GCF_022557375.1 Shewanella sp. MM_2022_3 | reverse complement strand
TCTTGCGATAACCCAATCAATTAACCTTCCGGCACCGGGCAGGCGTCACACCGTATACTTCCTCTTGCGAGTTTGCACAGTGCTGTGTTTTTGATAAACAGTTGCAGCCACCTGGTATCTGCGACTCCCGTCAGCTTAGAGAGCAAGTCTCATCACCAACAAGAGCGTACCTTCTCCCGAAGTTACGGTACCATTTTGCCTAGTTCCTTCAGCCGAGTTCTCTCAAGCGCCTTGGTATTCTCTACCCGACCACCT
>NZ_JAKZGV010000134.1:0-276 GCF_022557375.1 Shewanella sp. MM_2022_3 | reverse complement strand
CACCTGCACGACCTTCGTCAAGCAGCTTACGGAACATTTCTACGCCAGTACAAGTTGTTTTAGAAGTCGTGCGGATACCAACGATTTCTACTTCGTCGCCCACTTTAACGATACCACGCTCTACACGGCCTGTTACTACTGTACCACGACCAGAAATAGAGAATACGTCTTCGATTGGCATCAGGAATGGCTTATCGATATCACGCTCTGGCTCTGGAATGTAAGAGTCTAAAGCTGCTGCCAGCTCAAGGATCTTCGCTTCCCACTCCGGCTCGC
>NZ_JAKZGV010000133.1:0-276 GCF_022557375.1 Shewanella sp. MM_2022_3 | reverse complement strand
GCGAGCCGGAGTGGGAAGCGAAGATCCTTGAGCTGGCAGCAGCTTTAGACTCTTACATTCCAGAGCCAGAGCGTGATATCGATAAGCCATTCCTGATGCCAATCGAAGACGTATTCTCTATTTCTGGCCGTGGTACAGTAGTAACAGGTCGTGTAGAGCGTGGTATCGTTAAAGTGGGCGACGAAGTAGAAATCGTTGGTATCCGCACGACTTCTAAAACAACTTGTACTGGCGTAGAAATGTTCCGTAAGCTGCTTGACGAAGGTCGTGCAGGTG
>NZ_JAKZGV010000132.1:0-282 GCF_022557375.1 Shewanella sp. MM_2022_3 | reverse complement strand
AGGCATTACTCACCCGTCCGCCGCTCGCCACCTCAGGAGTAAACTCCCTCGTGCTGCCGCTCGACTTGCATGTGTTAGGCCTGCCGCCAGCGTTCAATCTGAGCCATGATCAAACTCTTCAATTAAAGTTTTTTGCTTCCGTCTTGCGACTTCAGCGGCTCAATGAATTCTGAATCGACTTAACTTAATAAGTCGTTGTACATATTGCTATGAACACTCATTCATTGATTTAATTCTTTGATTACTCGCCAAACGGCAGAGTAATTTCGATTAACTCAACAC
>NZ_JAKZGV010000131.1:0-301 GCF_022557375.1 Shewanella sp. MM_2022_3 | reverse complement strand
AAGACCTCAGTTATGAGGAAAAACATAAGTCCTTGTGTCCCCTTCGTCTAGAGGCCTAGGACACCGCCCTTTCACGGCGGTAACAGGGGTTCGAATCCCCTAGGGGATACCACTCTATCCCTAATAAGATAGAGTGCATCGCAAATGACTAACGAGTTGTTTGAGATAAATCGCAAGACCTCAGTTATGAGGAAAAACATAAGTCCTTGTGTCCCCTTCGTCTAGAGGCCTA
The DNA here is from genome assembly GCF_022557375.1 of Shewanella sp. MM_2022_3. Taxonomy (NCBI): domain Bacteria; kingdom Pseudomonadati; phylum Pseudomonadota; class Gammaproteobacteria; order Alteromonadales; family Shewanellaceae; genus Shewanella; species Shewanella sp. MM_2022_3. Next base: position 69 of record NZ_JAKZGV010000131.1, on the reverse strand, counting down.
GGACACCGCCCTTTCACGGCGGTAACAGGGGTTCGAATCCCCTAGGGGATACCACTCTATCCCTAATAA
>NZ_JAKZGV010000130.1:0-317 GCF_022557375.1 Shewanella sp. MM_2022_3 | reverse complement strand
TGGACTCGCCTTAGACTTGAATATTCAAGACACTTAACAAGTGTTTTAAGAACTCAATTTTTTTCGTATTAACACAACGACAGACATCATTGTATTAATTACTATCAGCTTTCCAAATTGTTAAAGAACAATGCATACCGGCTCGCGGTGCATGTCGCTCTCCCTTCCCTTACAGGAAGTTCAACAAGCCATCTGTGTGAACACTCAACAAACATCGAGTTAGTCGTATAGGTAAGGAGGTGATCCAGCCCCAGGTTCCCCTAGGGCTACCTTGTTACGACTTCACCCCAGTCATGAACCACAAAGTGGTGAGCGCC
>NZ_JAKZGV010000129.1:0-347 GCF_022557375.1 Shewanella sp. MM_2022_3 | reverse complement strand
TTTAATTGAAGAGTTTGATCATGGCTCAGATTGAACGCTGGCGGCAGGCCTAACACATGCAAGTCGAGCGGCAGCACGAGGGAGTTTACTCCTGAGGTGGCGAGCGGCGGACGGGTGAGTAATGCCTAGGGATCTGCCCAGTCGAGGGGGATAACAGTTGGAAACGACTGCTAATACCGCATACGCCCTACGGGGGAAAGAGGGGGACCTTCGGGCCTCTCGCGATTGGATGAACCTAGGTGGGATTAGCTAGTTGGTGAGGTAATGGCTCACCAAGGCGACGATCCCTAGCTGTTCTGAGAGGATGATCAGCCACACTGGGACTGAGACACGGCCCAGACTCCTAC
>NZ_JAKZGV010000014.1:0-86957 GCF_022557375.1 Shewanella sp. MM_2022_3 | reverse complement strand
AGTTTTTTAAACTTTCTTTTCGCTCATCAAGGACTGAATCACTTGATGAACTGGCACTTGAAACTGCGTATCGCTGTCTGCCGTGTCAGTGGATGCGCATTATAGGCAGCGGAACTTTTTGTGCAAGCGCTTTTTTGTATTTTTTCGATCTTTTTTCAATAGTTTCAGTTAGTCACAAAGTACCCACTAGTTACCCCCAACGTTATCCACAAAAGGCAATTTTACTGCTTTATTTGTGAACAAAGCATGACTTACCATAACTGGAAGGCTGGAGATTCAAATAAGCTTTATATAGATGCAGACAGATTCAATGATTTGTATCTGGCTTTGAGTAGGCATGAAAAAGGCGACTATTACAGTCGCCTTTTAGAATTAGGTGCACGTGTTGAATTAGCTTAGCTTACCGTGACACTGCTTATATTTACGGCCAGAGCCACAAGGACAAGGATCGTTACGGCCAACTTTATCGCCATCGCGGATCATTGGTGTGTGCGCCATCATCTCGTCGCTACCATCATCCCCACCAACTAAGGCTTCGGCTGCTGCGTGCTGGTAGTCGCGTAGGATCTTAGCATCTTCTTCACGACGACGAGCTTCCATTTCTTCAACATCAGATTGGGCTTGCACTTGAACTTTAGACAACACGCTAATCACGTCATGTTTCAGCGTATTCAGCAATTGTTGGAACAGTTCGAATGACTCACGCTTATACTCTTGCTTTGGATTCTTCTGTGCGTAACCACGTAAGTGGATGCCTTGGCGTAAATGATCCATTGCGGCTAAATGCTCTTTCCACAAGCCATCGAGGGTTTGTAGCATCACTGCTTTTTCGAATTGGCGCAGTACTGAGGCACCGACCATTTCTTCTTTGGCTTTATAAGCATCTGACCAAGAAGTGATAATACGCTCACGCAGGCTTTCTTCGTGTAAGTCGTCTTCTTTATCGAGCCATTCTTGGATTGGCAGTTTAAGCATAAACTCTTGGTTTAGGCGCTGCTCTAACCCAGGAACATCCCATAACTCTTCTACTGATTGTGGTGGAATGTACTGATCGATTACCGCACCAATTACATCGTCTTGGATGTTTTTAATCGTGTCTTCAATACTTTCCGCATCCATCAACTCATTACGCTGGGCGTAAACCACTTGGCGCTGATCGTTTGCCACGTCATCGAATTCAAGTAATTGCTTACGAATATCGAAGTTACGTGCTTCTACTTTACGTTGAGCATTTTCGATTGCACGAGACACCCATGGATGTTCGATCGCTTCGCCTTCTTCCATGCCCAGCTTCTTCATCATGCCGGAGACGCGATCAGAAGCGAAGATACGCATTAAACTATCTTCCATCGACAGGTAGAAACGTGAAGAGCCAGCATCACCTTGACGGCCCGCACGACCACGTAGCTGGTTGTCGATACGACGTGATTCGTGGCGCTCGGTACCGAGAATGTGTAAACCACCCGCAGCAACGACTTCGTCATGACGCACTTGCCAATCAGCTTTGATCTTGGCTTTTTGCTCTGGGGTAGGATTTTCCAGCGCCTCGATTTCCATATTCCAGTTGCCACCAAGCACGATGTCGGTACCACGACCCGCCATGTTAGTGGCAATGGTTACGGCGCCAGTACGGCCAGCTTGGGCAACAATCTCGGCTTCTTTTTCATGGAACTTGGCGTTAAGCACTTGGTGCGGGATCTTTTCCTTCACCATTAAGCGCGCTAACAGTTCTGACTGTTCGATAGAAACGGTACCGACCAATACAGGTTGGCCACGCTCGCGGCAGTCTTTGATGTCTTTAATAATCGCTTGATACTTTTCATTAGCGGTTAAGTAAACTAAATCCGCCATATCCTTACGGACCATTGGACGGTTGGTTGGCACCACAACGGTATCTAAACCATAGATGTGTTGAAACTCAAACGCCTCGGTATCAGCAGTACCTGTCATACCCGCTAACTTCTCATATAAACGGAAGTAGTTTTGGAAGGTAATCGATGCAAGAGTTTGGTTTTCGTTTTGAATACGAACACCTTCTTTGGCTTCAACAGCTTGATGTAAACCTTCTGACCAACGACGACCTGGCATAGTACGACCAGTGTGTTCATCAACGATGATCACTTCGCCATCTTGAACTATATAGTCCACATCACGCTCAAATAAGGTATGAGCACGTAGTGCAGCGTTCACATGGTGCAGTAGCGAAATATTGGCTGCTGAGTAAAGTGAGTCGCCTTCGGCTAACATGCCACGTTCAATCAGCAGGTTTTCAACCTTCTCTTGACCGCGTTCAGTAAAGTGCACTTGTTTGGCTTTTTCATCAATGGTGTAGTCGCCTTCGCCCACATACTCTTCAGAGTCTTCTTTATCTTGACGGATAAGATTGGGGATAAGCGTGTTGATCTTGATGTAAAGCTCAGAGCTGTCTTCCGCTGCACCCGAGATAATCAATGGCGTGCGGGCTTCGTCGATAAGGATTGAGTCGACTTCGTCGATAAGTGCATAGTGTAATGGACGTTGAACACGCTCTTGTGGTGAAAACGCCATGTTGTCGCGCAGATAATCGAAACCAAATTCATTGTTGGTACCGTAGGTAATATCGGCGTTATAGGCATCTTTCTTCGCCTGTTGGCTAAGGCCAGCAACGTTAATCCCAACAGTTAAACCTAAGAATTCGAACAGTGGACGGTTATTCTCAGCATCACGGCGTGCTAAGTAATCGTTGACGGTAATAACGTGAACGCCTTTGCCCGTTAAGGCATTTAAGTAAGCAGGCAGTGTTGCGGTTAAAGTTTTACCTTCACCCGTACGCATTTCAGCGATACGGTTACTATCAAGTACCATACCACCGAGTAACTGCACGTCGAAGTGACGCATTTCGAACACACGCTTAGATGCTTCACGCACGGTGGCAAACGCTTCCGCCATAATGCTATCTAATGAAGCGCCCGCAGCTAAACGCTCACGAAACTCTGCGGTTTTCGCTTTAAGCTGCTCATCGGTTAATTTTTCATAATCGGCTTCAAGCGCATTAATCTTATTAACTACTTTTTGTAACCCTTTAAGGGTACGGTCGTTGCGACTACCAAATACTTTTGTCAGTAATTTACCAAACATCTGAATCACTTATTTTCTGTAGGCCAAGTCCATGATGGAAACTAGAAGCCAATGTTTCAATTAACTTGCTTTGCGGTAGACAAACTTTTGTGGATCTATCTGCTGTCCGCCACGCAACACTTCATAATGCACATGAGCCCCTGTTGAGCGCCCAGTGCTTCCCATACTGGCGATGGTTTCGCCTTTAGCGACCACATCACCTACAGCTACTGACAAAGCTTTATTATGGCCATAGCGTGTACGTAAACCGTTACCATGGTCGATTTCGACCAATTCGCCATAACCAAACATATTCCCAGCCCAAGTCACCACGCCTGCTGCAGTCGCGACAACTTTAGCCCCTTCCCGACCGGTAAAATCGATCCCTTTGTGCATGGTTCGACGACCGTTAAAAGGGTCATTACGTAATCCGTAGGGCGACGATAACCAACCTTTATCGAGTGGGAGCCCTGATACATAACGTTCAGCATCTATATGGTGGTTAGATGACACTGTTTCAAGTAGTGATAGTTGAACATTATTGTTGTCAATTCGTGACGCCAGTTTATCCATATCTTCGATAAGCTGACTAATTTCGATATTTGAGCCTAATTCGCTTAAACCACCAACCCCAACTTCAGATGAGAAATCAAAGTCTTCATCCAATTTGTTTTGTTTTGCGACTTGTTGACCTAAGGCCTCGAGACGGGTGATTTTAGCTTGCATGCGCGCGACATGGGTCGCCAGCATGGCTAGCTGTGACTCTGTGGCACTTTTAAGCTCTAAGACTTGCTTCTTTTGTTGTTCGCGTTGGATTCGATCGTTATCAACACTGGCTTGCTGATTTTCAAACTTAGCAGAGTTGTGTTGATAAATACCGGCACCAGTAGCTAACAATAGCATGGGAAGGATCAACCAGCGTTTACTGGGTTGCCAGCGCGTAACGCCATTCCGACCTTGAATAAATACTGTTACACTCATAGCCTAATTCAGCCATCTTATTATCATATGAAAAAGCCCCCTCAGGATCTCAGCCAATTACTACACCAATCAGGCACATTACCCGACATAGCTGAGAAAGCGGAACTACTTTTATATCTGGATCAGCACGTGAAGCAGATTGTCGCAGGTCCTGTTGCGGAGCAGCTGAAAGTCGCTAATTTCCGCCAGGGTGTTCTTGTAGTTGAAACCACTTCGGCAGCATGGGCCGCACGAATTAATTTCCAAAAGCCGAAACTACTCGCGCAGCTTCAAGCAGAAACGCTCCCAATCCTTACCGCAATTGAAGTTAAAGTCAACCCGAGATTAGCATTGTATGACGCAAAGCCGAAACAGGCGCATAAGGCACTGAGTCCAGCCGCTGCAGAACATATTGCCGCACTTGCAGAAAATGTGAGCGGGACACTAGGCGAAAAACTAAAACGGCTGGCCACATTGGCCAGCCGTAATAAGTAAACATCAGACGCAATTAAGCGAAGACCGCGCCACCAGGTACAGCAAAGCTAACGGGGACATCGGCTTCTTTCTCAAAGCTCACTAACTCCCACGCATCTTGCTGCGCCAATAAGGCACGTACTAACTGGTTATTCAGAGCATGACCCGTTTTATAGGCAGTAAACTCACCAAGAATGGCGTGTCCTGCCACATAGAGATCACCAAACGCATCTAAAATTTTGTGCTTAACGAACTCATCCTCATAACGCAGGCCGTCGGGGTTGAGGACGCGATATTCATCAAGTACAACTGCGTTTTCCATGCTGCCACCTAATGCTAGGTTATTCGCACGCAGATATTCAATATCACGCATAAAACCAAAAGTACGAGCGCGGCTAATGTCTTTAACAAAAGCTGAAGTAGAGAAGTCCATCACCACATGCTGTTGGCTGCGAGCAATTTCGGGGTGAGCAAAGTCAATTTTAAAGTTGACTCTAAAACCTTTGAAAGGCTTGAGCTCGGCCCACTTATCACCGTCTTCAACACGCACAGGGCGTTTAATCTTTAAGTACTTCTTAGGTGCAGACTGCTCTTTAATACCCGCAGACTGAAGTAAGAAGACAAATGGGCTCGCACTGCCATCCATAATTGGGATTTCAGGGGCGTCCACTTCGATTACGGCGTTATCAATGCCTAAACCCGCTAAGGCTGCAAATAAATGCTCAATAGTCGAAATACGAATACCTTCGTCATTGACAAGTGCCGTGCACATCGTGGTTTCGCGAACTTGTTCCGCCTTTGCAGGAATAGCAACGGCAGGACTAATATCGGTACGCACAAGTACGATCCCTGTATTGACTGGTGCGGGCATAATGCTCAAGGTGACTTTATTCCCAGAGTGCAAACCGACTCCGGTAGCTTTCACCATTTTTTGAACAGTTCTTTGAAATATCATTCAGTTACCCGTTTAGATTTCAATAATTAAGCCTAATATTTGCGCACACAGCGGCAGCAAAACGACCACATAGGTTCGACATAGTAACATAAGTTAGCTATGTCATACAAATGTCGTCATTGGGTGGTATTGCCGATAGAGCAATACATCACCCGATACGCTGGACTCAAATACCTGTTTTAATCAGCTTGCTTACGCAAAAACGCTGGGATATCTAAGTAATCCAATTCATGCTTTGTTGAAGGCGCTGGCGCAGGAGCAGGTGCTGGCGATGCAGGTAATACGTTACCCTTTGGCGCCGCATAGCTCACATGAGTTGCTTCTTCGACATAAGCTTCAACTTTTGGTTCCACAACCACTGGTTCTGGACGTGGTGCTGGCTTAGAAACTAATTGGATATCAGGACGCTTTTCAGCACCAATACCCGTTGCAACTACGGTTACGCGCAGTTCGTCGCTCATTTCTGGGTCGATAACCGCACCCACAACCACGGTAGCATTGTCAGAAGCATAAGCTTTAACATGGTTACCAACAGTTTCAAATTCTTCGATGCTCATGTCCATACCTGCGGTAATGTTAACTAACACACCACGGGCACCGGCTAAGTCGATGTCTTCTAATAATGGGCTGGCTACAGCAGCTTCAGCCGCTTCTTCTGCACGGTCTTCACCACGTGCAACACCAGTGCCCATCATGGCATTACCCATTTCAGACATAACGGTTTTCACGTCCGCAAAGTCGACGTTAATCAGACCTGGGCGAGTAATCAGCTCAGCAATACCTTGTACTGCGCCGAGTAACACGTTATTCGCTGCGGCAAACGCATCGAGTAATGACGTACCACGACCCAATACTTTTAATAATTTTTCGTTAGGGATAGTGATTAGCGAATCCACGTGCTTAGCAAGCTCAGCGATACCTTGCTCGGCATAAGCCATGCGCTTTTTGCCTTCGAAAGGGAAAGGCTTAGTCACGACCGCAACCGTTAAGATGCCTTCTTCACGAGCGATTTGAGCAACAACTGGCGCAGCACCTGTACCAGTACCACCGCCCATACCGGCGGCGATAAAGATCATGTCTGAGCCTTTGATCGCTGCACGAATGTTTTCGCGGTCTTCTTCCGCTGCGGCACGACCCACTTCGGGGTTGGCGCCAGCGCCAAGACCTTTAGTGACATCGCGACCTAATTGAATCGTTGAGCCAGCGCCAGATTTACGTAGCGCCTGTGCGTCTGTATTGGTAACGACAAACTCAACACCTTCAATGTTGTGTTTGACCATATGTTCGACAGCGTTACCGCCGCCGCCGCCAACGCCGATGACTTTAATCACCGCGTCGTCTGAGTGAGTGTCCATGATCTCAAACATTGTCTGATCTCCGTGTTGCCTGCGTTATTAAAATTCACCCTTAAACCAGCTTTGGACCCGATTCCAAGCACTGGTAACCCCTTGACGCTCAGGACGCTCGAATTGACGCTCAAGCACCCGTCTTGCACCGTAGTGAAGCAATCCAACCCCAGTGGAGTAAATAGACTGATCCACGTATTCGTATAACCCTTTAACTGGCAATGGTGAGGCGACGCGAACAGGCATACCAAAGGTTGCCTCCGCAATGTCCACCACGCCTTGAATCGACGCCGTACCACCTGTTAGCACGATACCTGCGGCGATTTGGTCTTCTAAACCACTGTCTTTCAGCTCCTTGAGCACTAACTCAAATAGCTCTTGATATCTCGGCTCAACCACTTCGGCCAAAGTATGGCGCGACATGCTACGCGATGGGCGACCACCCACCGAAGGCACTTCGATACTGTCTTCGCGGCTCACCATGGAGCTGCGTGCACAGGCGAACTGCACTTTAATTTGTTCGGCATGTGACGACGGCGTGCGGAAAATCTTCGCGATATCGTTGGTCACTTGGTTACCCGCAACGGGCACAACCGCGCAATGACGTAGCGCACCATTGGTATACACGGCGATGTCCGTCGTGCCACCGCCGATATCGACGATACACACACCTAAGTCTTTTTCATCAAAGGTTAATACCGCATCCGCCGACGCAATGCCGGAGAACACTAAGTCATCGACCTTCAAACCACAGCGCTCAACACTCTTAGTGATGTTCTTCGCCATATCATTGGCGCAGGTCACTATGTGTACCTTGGCTTCCATCCGCATGCCTGACATGCCGATAGGGCTGCGAATGCCGTCTTGTACGTCAATCGCGTATTCCTGCGGTAACACATGCAGAATACGACGTTCGGTCGGGATCTTCACCGAGCGCGCAGTGTGGATCACGTTGTCGACGTCTTCCTGTGTCACTTCTTCATCGTTAATCGACACCATGCCATTTTCGTTTTGGCAGGCGATATGTTTACCGGAAATGCTTAGGTAAACCGATGATACTTGGCAGTCTGCCATTAATTCCGCTTGATCGAGCGCGCGTTGCACACTGCGCACGATGGAGTCTAAATCGTTAACGCCACCTTTATCCATGCCCCTTGAAGGGTGGTTACCAAGGCCGACTATGCTGATTTCGCCATCGGGCAGAACTTCGCCTATGATCACTGCGACTTTAGAGGTTCCTATGTCCAATCCGACGATCAGATTTCTATCTTGGTTTTTGGTCATTAATTATCGGCTCTCTTGTTTGTGCATCGCCCCAGCCTACGGCCAACCCTGTGTCGTAGCGCAAATCCACTCTGGCAATCGGTTTATCTTGTTTCGCCAATAATGGGTAAACAGTGATAAACCTTTGTATCCTTGCCATTTTATCTTCTCGACCTAGGTCTAAAACAATACCGTTACCTAGTGTCGCGTGCCACGCATGACGTGGTGTTAAACTCAAATTGGCTAAGGTAAAGCCATTAATCTTCAGTAGCGAGTTAACCTGCGCGTAGGCGGTTAACACTTCGGTCCCCATATCATCTGGCCCAGATAAATAAGGCAGATGCTCTAACTCAGGGTGCGATGGCGCTTCAAACACTTCACCATGCACATTGAGCCAAGCGGTGCCATTCCAATGGGCGACCGGTTGTTGCTCCTGTAAATACACCCTGAGTTTCGCAGGCCATTCACGTCTCACTGACGCACGATACACCCAAGGTAAAGCTTCTAATGCCTGTTGCACTAAGGTGATGTCAGCACTAAAAAAACTCCGCTGCATTAAATCCTGTAGTGCAATTTGTATATCCCTATCTGTGGTGTAAGTCCGCTCACCTTTAATGGCGACCGCTTCAATGGGCAAAGTGCTGGCATCATTTAAAAACTTATGTAGCAGGTAGCCGCCAAAAACAAAACTACCAATGACTAACCATAAAAAACCAATCCCACTCCACAAGTACCAATTAACCCGTGACATCCTCGCCCGCCAGTGTCGCCTCTTATCACTCCAAGACACGTTTGTTTCCACCCTTCAACGACACTACTAAAAACCACAGAAAACCGGCCATTATATAGCGCTAAAACCTCGGATCAACATTTCCTTTAAATCCAAGTTGTCACGCAATTCATCAAGGTTTTACCTCGGTTGTCACAGCCGTGCTAAAGCCTAATTCAGTGGCGGCTAACTGACGCGACAAGGCACCTATATTACCTGCACCTTGGGTCAACAATAAATCCCCTTCCTGCAACACATCGGGTAGCACTTCGGCTAACTGATCTGGGCTAGCAATAAAGATGGGGTCTAACTGCCCACGCAAACGAATCGAACGGCATAGAGCCCGACCGTCGGCACCGGGGATCGGTGCTTCACCGGCACTATACACATCGAGCAATAGCAAGCAATCTACCTGAGATAACACTTCAATAAAGTCTTCGTACAGATCGCGAGTACGAGTGTATCTGTGTGGCTGATAAGCCATCACTAAACGTTTGTCAGGCCAGCCTGCACGCGCCGCTTTAATGGTCGCCGCCACTTCGCTGGGGTGGTGACCATAATCATCCACTAACATCACTTCGCCCTTTGGCGTCGCGAACTTGCCTAAGTGTTGGAAACGACGACCAATACCCTGGAATTCAGCCAAGGCTTGAATGATGGCGCTATCATCAATTTCATCTTCTGTCGCCACGGCAATCGCTGCCAGTGCATTTAATACATTGTGCTGACCCGGCAGATTAAGCAGCAGGTCTAAATCTTCTTTGCCTTTACGTCTGACGGTAAAGCGGCATTGGTGACCCTGCTGATGGAAATTCAGCGCCTGCACGTCGGCATCGTCACTGAAGCCATAGGTGATCATATGACGACCTATACGCGGCATAATCTCACGTACGACTGGATCATCGATACAAACGACAGCCACGCCATAGAATGGCAGGTTATGCAAAAAGTCGACGAAGGTCGATTTGAGCTTTTCAAAATCACCACCGTAGGTATCCATATGATCGGCTTCGATATTCGTCACTACGCTGACCATAGGTTGCAGATGCAGGAAGCTCGCATCACTTTCGTCTGCTTCGGCTATCAGGTAACGGCTTGTCCCTAAGCGGGCATTGGTGCCAGCGCTGTTAAGTAAACCACCGATAACAAAAGTTGGATCGCGCCCCGCTTGACCATACAAACTGGCAATCAAACTGGTGGTCGTGGTTTTACCGTGAGTTCCTGCAATCGCTACACCATGGCGATAACGCATCAACTCAGCCAACATCTCAGCGCGGCGCACGATAGGAATACGCAATTCCTTCGCCGCAATAATCTCTGGATTCTCAGGATTAATCGCGGTCGAGACCACCACCACATCGGCTTGCTGCACGTTATCGGCACCATGGCCGATATGGATTTTCGCGCCCAGCAGGCAGAGTCTGTCCGTCACGGCGTTTTGCGCGATATCAGAACCACTAACGACATAACCTTCGTTTACTAATACTTCAGCGATCCCGCCCATGCCCGCGCCGCCAATACCGACGAAATGAATACGCTTAATCCGGCGCATTTCTGGGATCATACTTCTTAGCTGTAAGTATCTTTCTGTCTTAGTCATACCTATCCTTTCTCGGCGAGAGCGATACACACTTGGGCCACCTGCTCGGTCGCATCCAACACGGCAACATCTCTCGCTCTTTGGCCCATTTGGGCTAATTCTGCTCTGTCATTGGCGAGTAACTGTAATTTACTCACCAGCTTATTCACGTCCAAGATGGCCTGCGGCAATAGGAAAGCGGCGCCAGCCTCAACCAATACTTGGGCGTTACGGGTCTGATGATCATCCACAGCATGGGGATAAGGCACCAGAATACTCGGAAGTCCCACCGCCGCTAACTCGGATACCGTCAGCGCGCCAGCGCGGCACAATACCACATCTGCCCAGCGATAGGCGGCTTCCATGTCATCAATAAATTCGGCAACGTTAACGCCGCCCTCTTGTCCTTGCTGTTGATAAGCCGACTTCACTCCTGCCAGATTATCCTTACCCACTTGATGCCAAACCGTAATCGACTGCTGTTTACTGAGCGCAGCCACGACTTCAGGCATTAAGTCGTTAAAGACTTTGGCGCCTAAGCTGCCGCCTACCACCAAGACTTTTAAGGCATCATCCGCGGCTTGCTTAGGCTCGGCACCTAAGGCAATTAACTCGCGACGGATGGGGTTACCCACCACCTTTGCCTTAACCTGAGTGAAGGTATTTTTAAAGGCGCATAATACTTGGCTAGCGATCCGCGAGAGTAATTTATTAGTCATTCCCGGAATGGCATTTTGCTCATGCAACACTAAGGGCACGCCCGCTAATTTCGCGGCTACACCACCCGGGCCACTGGCAAAACCGCCCATCCCTAGCACCACATCGGGTTTAAATTCGGCAATCACTGCCTTGGCTTGCAGAATCGAGCGCACCACTTTAAAAGGCGCCGCCAATTTACGCACTAAGCCATTGCCACGCACGCCCTTGATGTCGATAAAATCGATGTCGAAGCCATACTGAGGCACTAAACGCGCCTCCATGCGGTCGGCGGTGCCCAACCAACGCACTTGCCAACCTTGCTGCGCTAAATATTTTGCCACTGCGAGCGCCGGGAACACATGTCCACCCGTGCCGCCTGCCATGACTAAAATACGTTTACCCGCGTCGGTCATTACTTCAATCTCCCTTGCACGGCCTGAACTAAACTCATGCGCCGCTCATAATCGATGCGTAGCAATGTCATTGCGGCCGCCGTCATGACCCATAAACTACTGCCACCGTAACTCACAAAGGGCAGTGTTAACCCTTTAGTAGGTAACATACCAATGCTTGCGCCCACATTAACGACGGTCTGAAAACAGATCCAAATCCCAATGGCATAGGCCAGATAACCTTCGAAGGCTTTGTCCATCACCAGGCATAAATTGCCCAGACGAATGGCCCTTAATGCCACAAACAGCAACACGGATAGCACCGCGATAATGCCGATAAACCCTAACTCTTCACCAATCACGGCAAAGATAAAGTCGGTGTGTGCCTCGGGGAGGTACTCCAACTTTTGAATACTGTTGCCAAGGCCCTGGCCGAACCAATCACCTCGGCCGTAGGCCATCAGCGATTGAGTTAACTGGTAGCCACTACCAAACGGATCTTGCCAAGGGTCTAAAAACGATGTCACCCGGCGCATACGATAAGGCTCGAGCAGTACCAGCGCGACGAAAGCTAAAATGCCAGCAAAGATCAGCGCGAAAAAGTCCAGCAACCGAGCACCCGCGAGAAACAACAGTCCAACAGTGCCGACAAACAACACCACCACAGTGCCTAAGTCGGGCTGCATCAAAATCAAAATCGCGTAAATCGCAAATACCGCAATCGGCTTATAGAAGCCCTTAGCATTTTCACGCACTTCCTGATGACGGCGCACCAGATAGCCCGCCATGTACACAGAAAACGCAAACTTAGCGACCTCGGCCACTTGAATACGGATTGGACCGATTGATAACCAACGGGTCGCACCGTTGACTGTGGTACCCACAACCAACACCGCCAGTAACATCAAAAATACAACCAGCAGCATGATAGGGCTCATCCGCTGCCAAGTTTGCATTTCAACCCTCAGCACAAATGCGGCAATCACTAAACATCCCAACAGATAACCCACATGGCGAGTCATAAAATGGAATGGGTTACCCGTCAGTGTTTGTGCCTCGGGCATAGAGGCCGACATCACCATTACAAAACCAAAGCCAATCAAAGACAAAACAGCAGTGAGCAAAGCCCGATCGTACAATTGCGCGCCCGGGACTTCGGTATCTCGTTGCCAGTTAGGCAGTGCATTCAGCACTCGCCCAAACAGGCTGAGCTGTCTTGCATCACTCGCCATCGAGTTGCTCCACTTGGCTTCTAAAATCATCACCACGGGCCATAAAGTTGCTGTACATATCCAGACTTGCACAGGCGGGCGACAACAACACAATATCACCCGAAGTCGCTAATTGAGCGGCCTTAGCAACAGCGGCAGCCATTGAATCAACCTTAATAGCGCCTTCTTTCAGCGCGGCAATCTTATTACCATCTCTACCTAAGGTAATGAGGTGAGTCACTTTTGTTAACGGCTCGGCCAGTGGACTGAAATCCGCACCTTTACCATCGCCGCCAGCAATCAAAATAATGTCGCCGAGGTGATCGCTTAAACCATCAAGGGCCGCAACAGTAGCGCCGACATTGGTTGCTTTAGAGTCATTCACATAGGTCACACCACCTTTGACCCCTACCACTTCGCAACGGTGAGAAAGGCCAGTAAAGGTGCGAGCCACTTTGGCCATCACTTGCTTATCCACACCCACGGCATAAACCAGCGCCATCGCAGCAAGTAAGTTGGCATGGTTATGGCTACCAATCAGCGACACTTCGGTGATTGGCATGATTTCACTGTGGCCGTGATAAATTTTGCTGTCACAAATGCCCCACTCATCACCCTCGGGCGGCGCTAAACCAAAGCTGTTTTGGTTCATGGGTTCAGTTGGGATAGTCAGCGCATCATCACGGTTAAAAATGATGGAACGACTTTGATGATACAAACGTAGTTTGGCCTTCCGATAGGCATCCATATCGCTGTACCTGTCCATATGATCTTCCGTCACGTTTAAACAGGTTGAGGCCACACAATTCAAGCTATGGGTGGTTTCCAGCTGGAAACTCGATAACTCAAGCACAAAAATATCCGCATTCTCTTGCAGCAAATCCAGCGCCGGAGTACCAATATTGCCTCCCACAGCAACAGCAATGCCTGCTTCTCGCAGCATTTCGCCCACTAAGGTGGTCACTGTCGTTTTGCCATTTGAGCCCGTAATCCCAATCACGCATGGTTTACGGTCAGCAATTTCACGGGCAAATAACTCAATATCACCAATGACTTCAATCCCCATATCCAGAGCAGCGCGCACTTCGGGAGTATCAATCGCAATCCCAGGGCTGATAATGATTTGCGTCGCCTGCACTAGATAACGGCAATCAAATCCGCCAGCAATTAATTGCACCTCAGGGAATGAGCTTGCCAGCGTTTCGGCACCGGGAGGCTGGCGACGGCTATCCATCACCAACGGCGTAATGCCTTTTCCACACAAATAGCGCACTACCGAGAGCCCTGTGGCACCCAAACCTAATACTATGTGTGAATAATGACTTTGCATGAATGATTACCTTAACTTCAACGTGGCTAAGCCGAGCAACACTAAGAAAATAGAGATAATCCAAAAGCGGACAATCACGCGTGGTTCAGGCCAACCTTTTAACTCGTAGTGGTGATGGATAGGCGCCATGCGGAATATCCGTTGACCGCGTAATTTGTAAGAACCGACCTGCAATATCACTGACACGGTTTCCATGACAAACACCCCGCCCATGATCACTAACAGGATTTCTTGGCGAACTAATACCGCAATCGCACCTAATGCAGCCCCTAAAGAAAGAGAGCCCACATCGCCCATAAAGACCTGTGCTGGATAAGTGTTAAACCACAAAAAGCCTAAGCCTGCACCCACAATCGCGGTGCAAACGATCACCAGCTCACCAGAGCCAGGTAAATGCGGAATATGCAGGTAATTAGCAAACTGTGCATGGCCAGACAGATAAGCAATCAAGGCAAATGCGGCTGCGACCATTACCGTTGGCATAATCGCCAAACCATCGAGACCGTCGGTTAAGTTCACTGCGTTGCTTGAACCCACGATAGTAAAGTAGGCCAATACGATAAACACAGCGCCAAGCTGTGGCATCACGTCCTTAAAGAAAGGTACGACTAATTGGGTTTCACCCGGGTTAGACGCTGTGGTGTAGAGGAAGAAAGCAATGATCAACGCCGCTAAGGATTGCAGAATATACTTCCAGCGCGCAATTAATCCCTTAGTATCTTTACGTACCACTTTGCGGTAATCATCAATAAAGCCAATCATGCCGAAGCTGCCTAAAACAAACAGCATCACCCACACATAACGGCTACCAAGATCGCCCCATAACAGCACACTGATAAAGATGGCCGCAAGGATCAGTAAACCACCCATAGTCGGCGTTCCGCGCTTACTGAAATGCGACTCAGGCCCATCATTACGCACCACTTGACCAATTTGCATTAACTGCAAACGCTCAATAAGTTTAGGACCCCACCATAAACTAAATACTAATGCGGTTAACAAGCCCAAAATGGCTCGAAACGTCACATAGGAAAATACGTTAAACCCAGTGTGAAAACGGGTTAAATACTCGGCCAGATACACCAGCATCTACACTAACTCCCCACGCCCGAAGGCTACTGTTAGGCCATCCACGACCCGCTCCATTGCGGCACTTCGTGAACCTTTAACTAAAACCGTCACCTGTCCCGGCAACTGGTTGATGTGTTTTATGAGTTTTTCTACTAACGTCGCCACGCTGTCATGGTGCTCCGCCCCGAAAGCTTGGCTAGTATGCTGAGTCAAGGTGCCAGTACAGAACAGGGCATCGATCCCCTGTTGCTTTGCCAGTTGTCCCAGTTCAGCGTGTAAAAGGGGCGCATTGTCGCCTAATTCGCCCAAATCTCCCAGTACCAAACAACGATTTTCAGAAATTTCCTTTAACCAAGCGATAGCCGCCCCCACGGATACAGGGTTAGCGTTATAGCTATCATCGATTAAACGGACTCGGCCTAATTGAGTCGGCTGCATACGTCCCTTCACAGGGATCAGTTTGCTTAAGCCTTCGGCGATCTCTTTTAGAGTTAATCCTAATGCGATACAAACACTTGCAGCAGCTAAGGCGTTGCTGACTTGATGACGTCCCGCTAAAGGTAAGGTCACTTCGCAGGACTCACCCGCATAATTAAGAATAAAGCGGTAACAACCATCGCTATTGGCTTTATGGCCAGTGGCAATCACATCGATTTGGCGTTTCGCCGCGCCTTCCTGCTGGGAGAAGCTCAATTGCTTATAATGCTTGGCTTTAACACGCATCACATCAGCAAAGGCGTCGTCGGCATTAATAATCGCAGTGCCGCCTTGTTGTAGATGGTTATAAATTTCCGATTTCGCCTGGGCAACGCCAGCCTGTGAACCAAAGCCTTCTAAGTGGGCACTGCCGACGTTATTGACTAACGCCACATGCGGACGGACCAAAGCAGAGGTGTAATCAATCTCGCCTTTATGGTTAGCCCCTAACTCAAATACCCCATACTTATCTTCGGGGGTTAAGCGCAGTAGGGTTAAAGGTACGCCGATTTCATTATTAAAATTACCGGCGGTGTAAAGTACTTGATGCTTAGCCGACAAAATAGTGGCAATCATCTCTTTAACGCTGGTTTTGCCGTTAGAGCCAGTTAATGCCACACAAATAGGATTCACTTGGTCGCGAACATAGGCGCCAATCGCGCCCATGGCCTTTTGGCAATCGGCAACAATTAGCTGCGGAATATCAAAGGCCAATTCACGTTCAACCAGTAATGCAATGGCGCCATTTTCAATTGCCGTGGCCGCAAAATCATGGCCATCAAACCGCTCACCCTTTAAGGCGACGAAAAGGGTCGCAGGACCGATTTTGCGGCTATCGCTGCTTAATGCTTGGATGGTGACATCGTCACCGACTCGATGCGCACCTAAGTATTGGCTCAGTGCCCCGAGGGAAATTGGGATCATTAGCGTTGCTCCGATAACTGACGTGCCAGGGCGCGTTCATCATAATCATGACGCACACCTGCCGCCTCTTGGTAAGTTTCATGGCCTTTGCCCGCAAGCAAAATCACATCTCCAGGTTTAGCCTGTGCCACGACTTGCTTAATCGCAGCCACACGGTCAACCTCGGTCAGCGCTCGCTCTGGGTCAGTTAGCCCTTGGATAATATCGGTAATAATTTGGTTAGGATCTTCGCTGCGGGCATTATCGCTAGTCACCATAATGCGATCGGCAAATTGCTCCGCCGCACGTCCCATTAATGGCCGCTTACCCTTATCTCGGTCGCCACCACAGCCAAACACGCACCAAAGCTCCCCTGCACAGTGACGACGCAGGGCATTAAGTGCCTGTTCAATCGCATCGGGGGTGTGGGCATAATCGACGACTAAGGTGATGTTGTCCGCGGTGGTAAAACGTTCCATACGGCCAGCAACGGGCACTAAGTAAGGCACTTTGGCAGCTAATGCACGCATATCCATTCCCTGTAAATACAGGGCTGATAGTGCAGCGAGTAAATTCGAGAGGTTAAAAGCGCCTAATAACGGCGAACGAATATCAATTTCACCCTCGGGCCAGACTAATGTCGCCTGCACGCCTTGATCGTTAAATTGGGCATTCTTAGTGTAAAACGCCGCCTCGGTATGCGCTTCAATGCTAAAGCCCCACATCTTCGCAGGAACGTTTGCCAGCTCGGATAACCATGCGGCACCCACGGGATCATCAAGATTGACTAAGCCGTGACGCAGGGCGTTGAAACGAAACAGCATTTGCTTGGCCGCGGCATAGTTTTCCATATCGCCGTGGTAATCCAAGTGATCACGGGTTAAGTTAGTAAATACCGCCACATCGAAGGGCACGGCATCGACTCGCCCTTGGACTAAACCATGGCTCGAGACTTCCATCGCACAGGTATTTACACCTTTATCTGCAAATTCATGCAGTTGGCGCATTAAGGTAATGGCATCGGCAGTGGTATTGCCGCTATCGACTAACTCGCCCCACAGGCCATTGCCGAGCGTGCCCATCACCGCCGCTTTACCCTCAAGCAGCGTCACTAATTGCGCGCACAATTGGCTTGTCGAAGTTTTGCCATTAGTCCCTGTAATACCCACAACAGCCATAGATTGACCTTGGATAACGGGGTAACGCACCGCAGCCACCGCTGAAACATGCTTCGCTAACTCATAGAAGTAAATCTGTACCCCTTGCTCAGCGGGCATTGCAATTACTTTGCCCTGCTCTTGCGGGTTATCCGTATGCACTAACACCGCAGCCGCACCTTGAGCTAAGGCCTTATCGATAAACTGACGACCATCGACCTTGTGTCCAGGCAGAGCTAAAAACACATCGCCGCGACGTATTGCGCGGCTATCTAGAGTCAAATCTTGGAAGGTTTGTTCACCCGCGTAGGGGAACCAAGGGGCGAGTAGATCCCTTAATAACATTATTCAGTTCTCCCGGCTAGACCGGCCAATTGCACCTGTTCTTTATCGGAAATGGGTTCAACATTTAACATTTGCAGTGCGCCTGACATCACCTTAGCGAAAGCAGGCCCTGCCACTGAACCACCATAATAGAGATCGCCCTTAGGTTCATTGACCACAACGACGATAGCGAGTTTGGGATTATTCACCGGCGCAACGCCTGCAAATAACGCAACATAATCATCACCATAACCACCGGCTACCGCCTTACGGCTGGTGCCCGACTTACCTGCGACGGGATAACCATCGATATGCGCAAGCGTACCTGTACCACCTTTTTCGGTGACACCCACCATCATTTGCAGCACGTCTCTAGCCACTTCTTCTGAAATCACCCGTTCACCTTCGGGCGGCTTTTTAAGTTTTAAAATCGATACTGGATATAAAGTGCCGCCATTGCCTAAAGTCGCGTACATCCGCGCTAATTGCAGCGTCGTCGCGGTTAAGCCGTAACCAAAGGATAACGTGGCACGCTCAAAGTCAGACCAACGGTGACGATCTTGGATAAGGCCTGCGCTTTCTCCCGTTAAGTTAATCCCTGAAAAACTACCTAATCCCATGGATTGATAAGTGCCGAGTAACTGCTGTACAGGAATCGACAGGGCTAATTTACTAATGCCCACGTTACTGGATTTGGCCAAAATACGCGCTAGCGTCATATCACCGTAGTTAGATGCATCACGCACTTGGCGTCCACCTAAACGCATCCAACCTGGAGAGGTTGGGATCACATCGGTGGATTTAACGGTGCCCGCTTCTAACGCCGCCGCAACCACAAAGGGTTTAATGGTCGAGCCGGGCTCGAAGGTGTCCGTCATCGCGCGGTTACGCATTCTGAAGGTTTGAAAATTATCACGGGAATTAGGGTTGAAGGAGGGCGTATTCGCCATCGCTAACACTTCACCCGTGTGGATATCGAGTACCACAATCGACCCTGATGTCGCTTGGTTCATCTCTGTGGTGCGCTTTAACTCTCGATAGGCAAGCTGCTGGATCCTATGGTCGATACTCAGGACAAGATCATTTGGGCTTTCGCCTTCTTGGACGATATCGAGGCGCTCAACCACATGACCATCACGTGACTTACGTACTTTTTGTTTGGATGGCGTACCAGTAAGCCAACTGTTATAGGCATTTTCAACGCCTTCAATACCAACATCATCGATATTAGTGATACCAATAAGCTGAGCAGTTATCTCTCCACCGGGATAGTAACGGCGAGACTCAGACTTTAAAAATACCCCAGGCAATTTAAGCTGAGTGATGTAGTCCGCCACTGCAGGAGTCACTTGACGCTTAAGGTAGGTAAAACGTTTGGTTGGATTGCTACGGACTTTATCGAGTACGTCTTCAACGGGTTCGTGTAACACGTCAGCCAGTGCTTGCCAACGGCGCATATCTGTAAAGCCATTGCTATCGTTAACTTGCTTTGGATCTGCCCACACTGCACGCACTGGCACACTCACCGCCAGCATATCCCCATTGCGATCAGTAATTAAGCCACGCTGTACCTCACGACTGGTAGTACGTAACGTACGCATATCGCTCTCATGGCGAAGCTTATCAGGCTCAATAATTTGGATATAAGCAGCACGACCCACCAGGCTTGAAAACATCGCAAATACAAAACCAACCACGACGTATAACCGCCAATGGATCAGTTGTGGCTTTTGCTTTTTGCTTGCCTGTTTGGTTTTTGCTTGCCTAATCATATCTTCCCTATGTTCACGGCACCTTTACCACAACTTCTTCGCTGGGTAATGGGCGACTCATGTTGAGATCCTTCGATGCAATCCGCGTAATTCGGCTATGCTCCGTTTGGGATTGCTCTTCCAATAATAAATTGCGCCACTCGATATCTAACCTGTCACGCTCCTGCAATAGCAGATCCCATTCAGTAGTGAGTTTACGACTCACATGGCTGGTATACACCACAGCCACTGCATTACTGAGCACGAGCAGGGCAAGTAACAAAATCCATTTGTGTTGCCAAAGGTCGTGTAATACAACCTGTGGTAGACTCAATGAGGGCTTACTCATTTACTTGCCCTCTAGTAATCTAGTCGCTCGGCAATGCGTAATACCGAACTACGGGCTCTTGCATTGCGTTCAATTTCCTCATCGGATGGCATAATCGCCTTGCCAATGGCGCGTAGTTTACGCGACTTATTAATCTGATCTTCAGTGATGGGTAAACCATGAGGCACACTCTCACCTTGACTGTGGCGGCGGATAAATCGCTTCACTATGCGGTCTTCTAAGGAGTGAAAGCTGATAATCGATAAACGGCCCTGCGGAGCAAGCACGGTTAATGCACCTTCAAGTGCTTGATCAATTTGATCTAACTCACTATTGATATAGATACGTATTGCCTGAAACACGCGGGTGGCAGGATGTTTATTACGCTCTTTGTTTTTGGTGATCCGCGCAATTAAATCGGCTAAATCTTTGGTACGTAAAAACGGGGTTTT
Source organism: Shewanella sp. MM_2022_3 (assembly GCF_022557375.1). Lineage (NCBI taxonomy): Bacteria > Pseudomonadati > Pseudomonadota > Gammaproteobacteria > Alteromonadales > Shewanellaceae > Shewanella > Shewanella sp. MM_2022_3. Next base: position 66,420 of record NZ_JAKZGV010000014.1, on the reverse strand, counting down.
ATCGCGGTCGGCAGCAATGCAACGGGCAATATGACGAGCATTTTTCTCTTCGCCATAGGTTTTGAATACCCATGCCATATCTTCAATTTCAGCACGGGCTAACCACTGGGCAGCGGTTTCACCTTGGCTATTGTCCATGCGCATGTCGAGTGGACCATCACGCAAAAAGCTAAAACCACGTTCCGCATCATCGAGCTGCGGTGAGGACACGCCTAAGTCGAGTAACACACCATCAATCTTGCCAACCAGACCAAGCTCTTCGACGTAATCGGCTAACTGACCAAAGCCACCGTGTACGATTTGAAAACGGGGATCATCGGCAAATTGTTTAGCAGCTTCAATAGCCTGAGGATCGCGGTCGATCGCAATCAGGCGTCCGTTTTCACCCAGTCTTTGCAATACTTGTCTTGAATGACCACCGCGGCCAAACGTGCCATCAATATAGATGCCATCGTCTTTAATGTTTAAACCGCCAACCGTTTCTTCGAGCAAAACGGATAAATGGGCAAATTCTTGACTCATTAATTTCTTCTTATTTAATTATGCGACTCGTTAGAGTGAAAAATCCGCCAGACGCTCGTTGTTAGCAAGCTCCTCGCTTCGAATCGTTTCCTGACACTCATCAATTTGCTGCAGCCAAGCTTGCTCATCCCACAGCTCAAATTTGTTTAACTGTCCCACCAGCATGATGCGCTTATCCAAATTGGCATACTGCCTTAGCGGTGGTGGCAGTAATATGCGTCCGTTGCTATCGAGCTCCACCTCATGGGCATAGCCCAGCAACATGCGCTTAAGGGATCGTTGGGTTTTATCTGTATCCGAAAGCTTGAGCAACTTAGCTTCAATCAACTCCCATTCGTGGAGGGGATAAAGGAGCAAACACGCAGATTGAATATCGACTGTGATGACGATGCGGCTCTGGTGCTCTAGTTGCAAAGGTTCGCGGTATCGCACTGGAATAGCGATCCGTCCCTTTGTATCTAAGTTGATAGCACTGGCTCCACGAAACACGCTAATTCATCCTATCCTTTGCTTTTTGATCCACAAATATCCACTATTTCCCACAAATGCTAAGTTTAGGGATAGTCGACAAGCATTGTCAAGGGATGGGATCCTTTTATAAAGCCAGTCGGCAAGCGGGTTAGCAGCATGTTGACCCCATAACTTAGCGACAATGTTTTGACAAAATGAGCAGCTTAAAATCAGCTAAACGATGGAAACCATAGAAATAAAAAGCGGACAAAAAAACAGCAGCCTTTTGCTTTCAGGCAGTTGCAATGAAATTTCTGCCACAAAATTTCGGTAAATGTGGGATTTTCCTCATAGGTAAATCACGCTAGACTCACAACGCGTAACAAAACAAACCTAAAATTAACCTTTTTGTGATCCCGTAAAGTGTAAAATTTCAGCATAAATAGCTGAAATTTTATTTTTGGTTGTAGATTTATTCTGCAATTAGGTGAGTATTTTTATTTCACGATTGCGAGGAAGATCAAAACTCCCATGGGATTAACTCAAAATAAATCGCCTATGACCGCAACTCAGATCCGCACCTACCACAAATGGTTTGCACTCCTCGCCGCCTTTCAATTGTTGATATGGGTTGCAACAGGTGCTTATATGGTATGGATGGATATCGAGTTTATCCGTGGCAAACCTTTGGCAAACAAGAACAATGCCGCAATTTTCCATGTAGAAGCTCCCGCTTATAGCTTGACGGATTTCATCAAAACTCACCCAGATGCAACAGAAATCAATTTATATGCTCACCAAAGCACACTCTTTTATAGCGCCAAAATAGCGGGGAAATTACAGCGTTTTAGCACTGTGACGGGAGAATTATTACCCCTCTTAAATCAACAACAAGCACTCGACACCGCTCAGCAACTATATACGGGCAAGGCTAAGATCATCCATTCAACACTCCACCAGCAAACAGCACCGAATGAAATCTCCCTCCGCGCATTACCTGTATGGCAGTTGGAGTTGGACGATGCAATGAACTCGACACTCTATATCTCCGCGGTCACAGGACAATTGGTCAGCGCTCGACATAATTACTGGCGGCTGTTCGATATAATGTGGATGCTGCACATTATGGACTACAAGACTCGGGAGAATGTGCAGAACCCGTTACTCACGGTAATGAGTACACTCGCCCTATTGACCGCACTCTTTGGTATCGCGTTGAGCTATATCAGTTTTCGCAATACTAACTCCCAAGAGGAGCCAAAATGAGCTTCTCAAACAAACGGAATGCTGAGAGTAAACGCCATATCAGTTTAGTGATGCAAACTCTACACAAATGGCTATCACTTATTGTTGGCCTACAACTGTTGATTTGGATCGTAACAGGACTGGCCTTTAACCTAATTGACGAGCAGTTTCTGGATGCTAATCAATATCGTATCGCCGCTAAAGCTCAGAGCTTCAATTCGCCTCTCGCTCCTACAGCAAAACTACTGCAACAATACCAAGCAGAAGGCATTATCGAGCTTAAGTTGACTTCAGTACTTAGCCGCGCAGTGTATGCCCTTACAACAACTCAGCAAAACCGCTGGTTTTGGGCTGATTCCCTTGAGCCATTATCTTTGAGCGATGCAGAAATACAGGCTATCGCTAAGGAAAGTTACTCAGGCCCTAGTGAACTCAGCGCACCGCAAATCCTCACCCACGAAACGCCATTCGACGCCAGTGGCCCAGTTGCTATGCTGACAGCCGCGGACGAAGTTGGCACCCGGATTTATATCGATACAGTTTCGGGTGCGGTTCTGGCCCACCAAAATCGCCAATCGGATCTTAAAGATCTGCTGTTTATGCTGCATTTTATGGATTATGCTCCCGATAATGGCATTGGTTTTAACCACGTATTGGTACAACTCGTCAGCATTGCCGCGCTGTTATTCGGTCTTTCGGGGATTTACATCCTTGGGCATAAATTCCATCAAAGTCAGTTATCACTCCCTTTCTTTAGACGTAAGGCCGCAACAGGAAAACTGGCGCTTTATACTCAGGACAATCAACCTCTTGCCGAATTTACCGAGCTCAATGGCACTTATTTAGAAAGCATTAATCGAGGGAGTGAAAGGCTAAGAACCCAATGTGGCGGTGGCGGACGCTGCGGCCTGTGTAAACTCAGGTTTGTCGAGCAGGCGCCCAGTCCCAATGATTATGATCTGGATAAACTCACCACAGCAGAGCTTGAACAGGGCATTCGCCTAAGCTGCCAACACAAGGCCAGCTCTAGCAAACTTGCACTCGTCACTAAGGCGCAACACAGATATTGGCCAAAGTCAGAGTGCCAGTAGAGTATCGCGCATAAGCTTCAATCGGCGTATAGTCTAAATATTGAGCAGCCCCTGCCGATAAAGGATTAAGTGGTCATAAACCAAGGAGGCGCTATGAGTGGATTGGACAGTCTTTACGCTATGCTGGCTCAGCCAGTAAAACCCGTATTAACCCCAAAGCGGATCGTTGATCAGGTGAGCAGTGCCACCGCCAATGCGCCCGATAGCCATGAAACGCCGCAGTCGCAATTGCCACCCACCCTAGATGCGAAAGTCAGGGAAAGACGTAAACAGGATAATGCCAGTCGCAATAAAAAACGCCGCGCAGCGGACAAACAAGATTTAAAAGAAGGAAAAGTACTTGAAGTCACTGACGATACCGCTGACACAGCGCAGCCAGCTAACAAACATATTATCGATATCGAAGTTTAACGTGCTGGCCGTTAAATAAATATATTCTCGCAGGCGCAACCTCAGGGTGCGCCTTATGTGTTTCAAGCCTAAACGAAACTAAGAACGCGTTCTTGCCACCGCATCTTGCCAACCAGCGTATAACCGCTCCCTTTTACTCGCATCAATATTCGGTTTGAAGTGTTTATCGATACAGGCCTTATGCTCCAGCTCAGTTACCGAGTGCCAAAATCCAACGGCCAGCCCAGCTAAGAATGCCGCACCCAAAGCGGTCGTTTCGCAAACACTCGGCCGTAACACTTCAACATCGGTAATATCTGCTTGAAATTGCATTAAAAAGTCATTTGCGACCGCGCCACCATCCACTTTCAAACGCTTTAGGCTGACGCCACTGTCTTTAATCATGGCATCGAGTAAATCCTTACTCTGGTAGGCAATCGACTCTAATGCAGCACGGATAATATGATTACGGTTAGCGCCGCGCGTTAACCCAAACAGTGCGCCACGGGCATTAGGATCCCAATAGGGAGCACCGAGCCCAACAAAAGCAGGCACTAAATACACCCCATTGGTATCCGCGACTTTAGAGGCAAAATATTCGGTATCGCTGGCATCGCGAATAAGCCCCAGCTCATCCCTTAACCATTGAATTGTCGCGCCGCCCATAAACACTGAGCCTTCTAGGGCGTAGTTCACTTCACCTTGAGCGCCTACCGCCACTGTGGTTAATAACCCATGGGATGAGCGCACGGCTTTATTGCCTGTGTTCATTAATAAAAAGCAGCCAGTGCCATAAGTATTTTTAGCCATTCCCGGCTCGACACAAAGCTGGCCAAAGAGCGCTGCCTGTTGGTCGCCCGCGATCCCCGCGAGTGGAATTTCGCTGCCCTCACCGGCAATACGGGTTGTGCCATAGACACTGCAAGAAGGTTTTACTTCAGGCAACATGGCGGCAGGAATATCGAGCGCCTCCAGCAGCTTGCTATCCCAACTCAGGCTGTGGATATTAAACAGCAACGTACGGGCTGCATTGGTGGGATCGGTCACATGGACTTTGCCTTCGGTGAGTTTCCACAGCAACCAAGTATCCACAGTGCCGAATAACAGTTCACCTCGTTTGGCCTTCGCACGTGCATCCGGCACATTATCTAAGATCCATTTGATCTTAGTGCCTGAAAAATAAGGATCGAGTAAAAGGCCGGTATTCTCACGCACATAATCTTCTAAGCCGTGCGCTTTCAGTTGCTCACAGATCTCAGCGCTGCGGCGACACTGCCACACAATGGCATTGTAAACCGGTTTGCCTGTGGCCTTTTCCCAAACAACGGTGGTTTCCCGCTGATTGGTAATACCAATCGCCGCCACTTCATCGCTGTGAATCCCCGCTCGAGCCAACGACTCAATAAGCACTGAACTTTGGCTTGCCCAAATCTCCATTGGATCGTGTTCAACCCAGCCGGGATTAGGATAAAGCTGAGTAAACTCCCGCTGTGAAACACTGACAATATTGGCATCGTGGTCAAACACAATCGCTCTTGAGCTGGTTGTGCCTTGATCTAACGCCACTACATATTTTTTCTGCACACTCTTTCCTTTCTTCAAGCCAAATCAACGCCATTGAGATTTTATGGTCAACATTATCGCCACAAAATTCCCTTGGGGTGAATATATTCTTAATGGCTGTCTTTGACCAGCATCGGCCGAAACAGTGAATAAAATCAAATAAATCATTAAGAAGATACTCAGGTGTGTAGCGTGTCCGATGACATACTGTTTGCTAGGGCAGCACTATTATCCGTTTATCTAGAATAAGGACAGCACAAGTGCATACGCCCGCTTAATTGCAGCCAAAATGCCCCTAAAGCATCAATGCGCCCAACTCGCTTTGCAAATAAACAAATACCTTCTACGCTTTATATAATTAGAAAAATCTAATTGATAAAATTTAGATTATACAAAGACCAAGGCAGGTTCTTTGTTAACAATATCCATTCGGAGGAGTAGATAATGAAAAGAGTCATTGTAATTGGGGCGGGACTAGGTGGCGTATCGGCAGCATTTGAACTCAAACAGCGACTGCCTTCCGATTGTGAAATAGGTGTGATCAGTGAAGGGGCTGACTTCCAATTTGTTCCCTCAAATCCTTGGGTAGCACTCGGTGAACGTAAGCGCGAAGACATCAGTCTTCCAATTGGAACCTACTTAGCTAAACGTAAGATTAGTTATTCCGGTGAAGGTGTTACCCATATAGACCCACTCAACAAAAAGCTCACCTTAGGGGATGGTACAACAAATAATTACGACTATTTAGTCATCTGCACAGGCCCTAAACTCGCCTTTGAAAACGTCCCAGGTTCGGGCCCTGAAGGGTTTACTCAATCTATTTGTACCATTGATCACGCCGAAAAAGCCTATGAATGCTTTCAACAACTGCTCGCAAAACCCGGCCCAGTGGTAGTAGGCGCATTGCAAGGGGCAAGTTGTTTTGGTCCAGCCTATGAGTATGTGTTATCCCTAGAAAGCTTATTACGTAAACATAAAGTTCGTCAGCATATCCCTATTACCTTTGTGACCAGTGAGCCCTATGTGGGTCATATGGGGCTCGGTGGCGTTGGGGACTCTAAGTCACTTATGGAACATGAATTTAGAGAACGTAGCATCAAGTGGATTTGCAATGCTAAAACAACCCACTTTGAATCAGGTATGGCTTATGTTGACGAATTGGATCGAAAGGGCGAAGTAGAATTCCAACATATCTTACCCTTCTCCTTGGCGATGTTTTTACCGCCCTTCAAGGGCAGTGCAGCCATTGCATCGGTACCTGAGCTATGTAACGAGAAAGGCTTTGTTCTCACCGACTCCTTCCAACGATCACCACGTTACCCAGAAATCTATGCCGCTGGAGTTTGTGTCGCGCTGCCACCACTGGAAAAAACCCCCGTACCGATTGGCGTACCCAAAACAGGTTTTATGATTGAATCGATGACGACAGCAATTGTGGATAACATCCTTGCCAACCTAAAAGGAGAGCCACCACAAACCCACCCAACACTCAACGCCATTTGTTTAGCTGACATGGGAGATAAAGGCGCCGCTTTTGTGGCTCTGCCGCAAAATCCACCCCGTAATGCTAACTGGACGTCCATGGGTAAATGGGTGCATGTGGCCAAAATTGCCTTTGAGAAATACTTTCTCTACAAAGTCCGCAATGGCACCAGCGAGCCTATTTACGAAAAATACGTACTCGGAAGTTTAGGGATCCATCGAACACATGGCCCAAAAGATAGTGAGTAGCCCTACGCTTAGAGACAAAAAAGCCCTGAGAATTCAGGGCTTTTTAATTATTTAGGCATTACATCTTATAACTCATTTGAATGCCTGCTAACCAAACATCACCGCTCGCTTCGCCGTTAAAGTTCACTGTTGCTAAGTTGAGCAGGTTTTGCTGCTCATTAATAGGAGCATCACCCATTGCACGGATATAAGTGATCGCCAAATCAATATTGAGATTCTTAGTCGCTCGATAACCTGCCCCCACAGAGAACCACAAACGGTCAGAGTCAGGGATAGTTGTCGTGCGCCACTCATCATTTGCGGCGGTTTTATCTAAGGCAACACCGGCTCGAACTAACCAATCATTGCTCACTTGGTAAGTCGTACCTAAAGCAAAACGCCAGTTATCTTCAAAGTGTTCTTCTTTTACTAGATCAGATTCTAGACCACCCTTTGGCTTAACTTCACCAGGAAAATAAGCCACTAACTGATCGAATACACTCCAATCCGTCCAGTTAACACTGGCGTGCATTGCCCAGTTGTCTGTCAATTGGTGATAAGACGACAGCTCTGCAAACGCAGGCAACTCAAGTGGTAAATAACCTTCGATTGACAGATTTTGACCACCATCGTAAATCACACCAGAAGCATGACCGTCTAAATCAAGCTGCACACCACTGTGGTAAGCAAAACCTAAACGATGGGCAGGGTTAATTTGCCAGCTAGCACCGAGTTGCCAACCGTAACCAATGTCATCACCCTTCATGCTTTTGAGTTCAGTGCCACCAGGAGGCAGCATACCAGCTACTTGTGGAGGTAAACCGGGTTTAATTTTATCCACCCAGCCCGGTAACGAAGCACCGATTTCACCTTCACCATAAACGATACGCACACCACCACCAACACTGACTGCATCATTGATGCGGTACGCAATGTTTGGATTAAACTCAACGGTCGTTACTGATGTCTTGTTACCAAAAATGGCCGCAGCATGGGTCGCTGGCAATTCAGTGGCGAGACCATAGTTAGAGTTTACCGCTAGACCCCAAGTCCATTGGTCATTTAACTGATTGGAATAATAGAAGTTAGGTACCAAAGCGTCATCGGCTACGTCGATAGCATCACCGTTCATCACGATTGGATTAGGACCAAGCAGAGGCGAGCTTAGGCTCACATCACCTTTTACATCCACATTTGGCATCACATAGATACCACCAGCAGATAACTGGCGACCTTCTAAATAGGTCAGCATCGCAGGGTTGCGCGCTTGTGCCGAAGCATTATCCGCCATCGCAGCTTCACCGGCGAAGGCACGGCCTAGGCCAGTTGCTGAGTATTCGGCAAGTTGAAAACCTGCGGCATGGACTTGAGTCGTTGTACTTAATAGGGCCGCAGTCACAGCCAAAGTCAGAAGACGTTTTTGCATCATTATTCTCGAAAAATATTATTGTTATCTTGTGCCATTCACGGGATCACAATGGCGCTCACACAAAATAGAGCAAACACTCCATATTGAATGCTCGGCAGTTTACTGATGCAGAAGATGTTTGCAACAAGCGAGAATAAAACAGATAAAAAAACTAGCCAAAACAATCTAATCAATATTTTTAGTGAGGCAAATCACTTTTAAAACAAGAATAATCAGTGCATTTCCAAAGATAGATTTGCTGAAAGCATTTTCAAGGCAAGCACCACAAGAGTTAAATTAATTTAAAAACAATAAATTAAATAACATAAAACTCATAAACACTTGTAAGCCATTTTATTCATAAAAATTCAGCACAAATCACTATCGATCATTTTCCTTACCATACAGGAAAGTCACCCTTCATTTTAAACTAATAAATACAATAAATTACATTTAGCCGCTTAAGCAGAAATAACAAAAACGCCTAGTTTTCGAACTAGGCGTTTAAGATTAACATCTATTAAGGTACAAGTGTTCGCCGAATAGCTCAGCGTCGCCAACTTGGGATTTGTGATTCGTATTCGCTGATCTGCGTCCCGTGGGATAAGGTCAATCCAATGGCATCTAATCCATTCAGCAATTTATGTCGCGCCGACTCGGCCAGTGTAAAGCTAAACTCAGCGCCAGAAGGCGATGTCACCTTACAAGTGGTTAAGTCGACGGTGATTTGTGCGCCTTCTTCGCTCGCCACCTCATCCATTAACTGACGCACTTCACTCGCGCTAAGCTTCACCGGCAGTAAACCGTTATTGATGGAGTTTCCATAAAAAATATCGGCAAAGCTCGGGGCGATAATGGCGCGCAGGCCAAAATCCGCCAATGCCCACGGGGCGTGTTCACGGCTAGAACCACAGCCAAAGTTTTCCTGCGCCAGCAGAATCGAGGCGCCGCTATAGCGAGGTTTGTTTAGGGTGAACTCAGGGTTTGGCACATCTCCCGCATCATCGAAATAGCGCCAATCGTGAAATAAGTGCACGCCGAATCCATCGCGCGTCACCTTAGATAAAAATTGCTTCGGGATAATTTGATCGGTATCGATATTCGCGCTGTCGATCATCACCGCAAGCCCGGTATGGCAAGTAAAAGGTTGCATTAACTTCTCCTGTTGGGATTACGGTTAGTAAGGTTTGCGGATATCGACAAAATGGCCCGCGATCGCCGCCGCTGCCGCCATCGCCGGACTCACCAAGTGCGTACGACTACCACGTCCTTGGCGACCTTCGAAGTTACGGTTACTGGTCGAAGCGCAGCGATCACCCGCCTCTAATCTGTCATCGTTCATCGCCAAACACATAGAGCAGCCCGGTAAACGCCATTCGAATCCGGCCTCGATAAAGATTTTATCTAAGCCTTCGGCCTCGGCCTGCGCCTTCACTTGGCCAGAGCCAGGTACTACGATTGCCGTAACGCCCGCAGCCACTTTGCGCCCTTGCGCCTGTTTCGCCGCGCTGCGTAAATCTTCAATCCGCGAGTTAGTGCAAGATCCGATAAAGACCTTATTGATCGCCACAGCTGTCATTGGCGAACCAGCAGTTAAGCCGATATAGTCCAGTGCTTTTTCCATGCTAGCGCGAATTGTTGGATTCACCTCATCGGCAGGATTAGGCACTGGCGCATCGATAGCAACGACTTGTCCAGGGTTAGTACCCCACGTGAGCTGCGGCGCGATATCGACAGCATCCAACACCACGGTGGCATCAAACTCAGCGCCAACATCGGTTTTCAGTGTTTTCCATTCAGCGACGGCTTGCGCCCAATCTTCGCCCTTGGGTGCAAATTCACGCCCTTCTAAGTAATCGAAGGTAGTTTGATCCGGCGCAACCATGCCCGCCTTAGCGCCCATTTCAATCGCCATATTGCAGACTGTCATACGCCCTTCCATCGATAAGGCTTCAATGGCATCACCACAAAACTCAACCACATAGCCAGTGCCGCCATCCATACCTATCTTACCGATAATCGCCAGTACGATATCTTTGGCGGTCACGCCATCGGTGACCTGACCACGGACTTCGATTTTCATGGTCTTGGCTTTTAATTGGCGCAGAGTCTGGGTCGCCAACACATGCTCCACCTCGGAAGTGCCGATACCGAAGGCCAAGGCGCCAAAGGCGCCGTGGGTCGCGGTGTGAGAATCACCACAGACGATCACAGTGCCGGGTAAGGTAATCCCAAGCTCAGGCCCCATAACATGTACAATCCCTTGATTCGGATGGTGAATATCATATAAGCATACGCCGAAGTCTTTACAGTTTTGCGCCAAGGTCTCGACCTGAGTGCGCGCCATCGGACTTAAAGCATCTAGACTAGCGCTGCGGGTCGAGGTGTTGTGATCCATGGTCGCGAAAGTTTTCTCCGGGGCACGTAATTTACGCCCCGCCACTTTTAAGCCACTAAAGGCTTGAGGCGATGTCACTTCGTGAACCAAATGTCTGTCGACATAAATGATCGGTGCTTCACCCTCGGGAATTGCTACAACGTGGGCATCCCACACCTTTTGATACAGGGTTTTCGGAGCGCTTGATATTGAAGGATTAGTCATTACACACCTGCCTTAACTGCATCGGCGATAAAGTTGCCCATTTCGACCGTCGATTTAGCCTTATGGCGTTGGTCGCTACTTAATAGCTCACCGGTTAAATAGCCAGAATTCAGCGCCTTAGTCACAGCACGTTCAATCGCACTTGCCGCCTCTTCTTGCTTTAAGCTGTGGCGCAGCATCAGTGCTGCCGATAGAATTTGTGCAATCGGGTTAGCAATACCTTTACCTGCAATATCCGGCGCGCTGCCACCAGCGGGTTCAAACAAACCAAAGCCAGTACTATTCATACTCGCCGAAGACAACAAGCCCATAGAACCCGTCAGCATGGCGATTTCATCCGATAGAATGTCACCAAACAAGTTAGAACACAGCATGACGTCAAACTCATCGGGGCGACGCAGCAACTGCATGGTCGCGTTGTCGATATAGATATGTTCCAGCTCAACGTCGGGAAAATCGACCGCCACTTCTTCGACCACTTGACGCCACAATACCGAGCAAGCCAATACGTTTGCCTTATCGACCGAAGTGACTTTTTTACGGCGTCCGCGAGCGGCTTCAAAGGCAATGCGCGCAATACGGCTAATTTCACGGCGGCTGTAACGCATGGTATCGAAGGCTTCTTCGCTCTCACCTTCACCTTGGCGCCCCTTAGGCTTTCCGAAGTAGATCCCACCCGTTAACTCACGCACGCAGAGAACATCGAAACCTCTTGCAGAAATATCGCTGCGCAGCGGTGACATATGTTCTAAACCATCATGCAATTTAGCGGGGCGTAGGTTACAAAACAGTTCGAAGTGACCCCGTAGCGGTAACAATGCACCGCGCTCGGGCTGATCATTGGGCGGCAGTTTTTCCCACTTTGGGCCACCGACAGAGCCGAATAGAATGGCATCGGCCGCTTCACAGCCTTTCAGTGTTGCCTCTGGCAATGGACAGCCATGATTGTCGATGGCGATACCGCCAACATCATATTCAGTGTATTCAATATTAAGACCAAAACGTGCCTCAACCGCCTTTAACACCTTACGCGCCTCGGCCATCACTTCAGGCCCAATGCCATCCCCGGCTAATACTGCAATTTGATAACTCATACGCCCGCTCACTCCTTCAATGTGAAAACTTTATGCTCGATATTACCTTGGCTATACGCCGCCCAGCTCTTTGTTTTTATGCATATTCTGTTTGTAATCTGCAACCTTATCGGCGCGGCATGTCAGGTTCATCACGTGCACTAATGCACGGGCTGATGCCTCAACCACGTCGGTCGCTAACCCGACACCGTGGAAATTTTGCTCATGGTAAACCGCGGTAATATCAACTTGGCCGAGCGCATTTTGTCCTACGCCCTTAGCCCCCAATTTGTAGCTGATGATATCGATACGGCGGTCAGTCGCGCGGGCGATAGCATTATAGGCAGCATCAACAGGGCCATTACCTGTAGCGGCCTCAGTTTTAATCTCACCGCCGACATCAATACGCACCGTCGCCGTGGCCACGCCTTCGGTTGAGTCAGATTGCACCACTAACTGCTGTAATTGATAAAAGTTATCTTCTGCGGCTTGTGTCTCCATGAAGGCTAAGGCTTCTAAGTCATAATCGAAGACTTGGCCCTTTTTATCCGCCAATTTTAAAAACTGTTCGTACAGGGCATCCAAGTTGTAATCCTGCTCGCTGTAGCCCATTTCCTCCATGCGATGCTTAATCACATGACGGCCGGAGCGCGAGGTCATATTCAGATTGTTACGATTCAGGCCGATGCTCTCTGGCGTCATAATTTCATAAGTGTTTTGCGCTTTTAACATGCCATCTTGGTGAATCCCCGACGAATGGGTAAAGGCATTAGCGCCAACAATCGCCTTATTCGACTGGATTGGCATATTGCACAACTGGCTGACTAAATTTGAGGTGCGGTGAATTTCCTTCGCATTGATCCCCGTTTCAAACCCTAGCAGGTTCTTACGGGTTGCTAAGATCATGGCGATCTCTTCTAAAGAGCAGTTACCCGCACGCTCACCAATACCATTCATGGTACATTCGATTTGGCGCGCGCCATGCTGCACAGCAGTAATCGAATTGGCGACCGACAGACCTAAGTCATCGTGGCAGTGAACCGAAATAATGGCTTGGTCGATATTCGGTACGCGATTAAACAAGGTTTGAATAATGCCACCAAACTCGCTTGGCACTGTGTAGCCCACGGTATCTGGGATATTGATAGTGCGCGCCCCCGCATGAATCGCCGCTTCCACCATACGGCACAAATTATCAATCGGCGTACGTCCCGCATCTTCGCATGAAAATTCAACATCATCGGTAAAACGACGGGCATATTTCACTGCACCGACCGCCATTTCCAACACTTGCTCGAATGAACGTTTTAATTTGCTCTCAACATGGATGGTCGAGGTGGAGATAAACGTATGAATGCGGAACTGATCAGCCACCGATAATGCTTGAGCGGCGGCATCAATATCTTTTTCCAAGGCGCGGGATAATGCGCACACGCGGCTATTTTTAATGGTGCGAGCAATGGTTTGCACCGACTCAAAATCACCGGGGGAAGATACGGGAAAACCGACTTCCATCACATCGACACCGAGACGTTCCAACGCCATGGCGATCTGTAACTTTTCTTTGACCGACAAGCTTGCCGCTAACGCCTGCTCGCCATCACGTAACGTGGTATCAAATATAATGACTCTGTTAGACATCGGGTTTCTCCATGGAACGTCACCGTTCATTATTTAACTTTTGCTGTATTCAGATACAAAAAACCCCGCAACATCGGTGCGGGGTTTTTGAGTGTTTTGCCTATCTATCGAGCGAGCAACACTAAGACCTCCGCGTTTGTGGCGCGAGAGAGAGAAGGAGGAGGTCGAGTTTGCTGCTAATTCTATTCATTTAAATTAAATATTTATTCTGTTGATTGAATATTGCTTTGGTTAATATTTAACTCGCTTGGCTAAATGTGTCAACCCCAATTTTTTTCATGTTCCTTAATATATCTGCTGCAAAATGGCAGAAACAGATATGTTTGTCTCAAGGTTGTATTGTTAATCCCTTGCAATACAAGATAAATAAATTAAATGCTGCACCTCAAACTTTTAACAAAAAAATCATTTTTTATGCAAAAATAGCCTGAGACACGTTATAATCCTCGCCCGAAGTTACGGATACTAGAATAAATGCACGGTATGGAGCAAAAAATGGATTTTCGCGTCTTAGCGCTGAGCCTATTATTGTGGCTTGTGCCATTATGGGCTTGCGCTAATGAGCAGTTAGATAAATTGACATGGGAAGTTTATCAGTATCCAACCAAGGCTTTGGCACAAATTACCGCATTAGAAAAACTGCAATCCACTCAATCCACTGATAATAAAAACGATATCGATAGGCTCCGCCTCAGTATATTGAAGTGTCAAAACCTGTTACAACTCGGTGAAAATGAAGCGGCGATTAATCTTGCGCAAATGGGTGAAGCCCATGCTAAACAGCTTAAGTTAGATCAAGCACGCCCCTATTTTTTGAATTGTCAGGCCGATGCCTATCTAAATTACGACAATATTAAAGATGCATTACCCATACTGGACTCCGCAATCACTCTTGCTAGACGCTACCAGCAGCCCCAAGCCCTTATCGATGCACTCCGCTTGAGGGGGCAACTGGATACCAATACGGATAATTTTTCCTCCGCGATTGAAGATTTACGCATCGCTATTGATATCTATCCCGATATCCATACTCAAACGCAAAATTGGGTCTGGCCGCCAGAGGGATATGTCTATGCTGCGATGGGGAATTTACTCTATGCCACCGAAGATTTACCCCAAGCCATGTATTACGCCAAGCTTGCCCTAAAAAGCGCTGATGCCCAAGGAAAAGTCCGGCATATATTACTGCGAAATGCCGCGCGGATTGCACTAGATAATGGTGAGCGTGAATATAGTGATCAACTAGAAAAACAAGCCAAAACTTTACTACCAGAAATAGGCTCCCCACTTGAACTCGCCTACAGCTATGCCATTCTGGCTTCAATTTCCCTTGATAAAGGCAAAATTGATACAGCCGAAGAGTATATCTCCATTGCAATGAACACTTTTAAGCAGCAAAAGCAACAGGTTGCCATGATGCGTTCGACTCGTTTACTCGCTCAAGTACGATTTGCACAACATAGGGATGAAGCAGCGCTAACACTCATGCACTCTGCCATTGAACAAGGCGAAACGCTTAAGCAATATACTGATCTTAAATGGTTTTATGGTATATTGAGTGATTATTACCACACTCAAGATAACTACAAACTCGCCTACGAATTTTTACAAAAGCGCTTCGATGCCGCAGAACTGGCTAACGAATCAATAAACAACATGCGAATTTTGCAGTTTAAAGCCAGATTAAATCAGCAGGGATTACAGCAACTCAGCGCAGATGATCCACAGAGCAATCCCACCTTAATGGATGAGCTGAATGTAGATTGGGCCTTTAGTACCTTGTTTTTAGTGAGCATGACACTCTTAGGTGGCGCCATTTGGTACTTTATTGATAAGCAAAATAAACATGCCCCATCACCTGACACCAAATCCAAGCGCCTTGCACCTATTCAGCAGCTTGAGCTCACCCTGCATAGTGCCAAACAGGGCGCTTATCCACTGACATTATTACTTTTTAATGCTAGCCAAATTCGCCAAGTCGATCTGCCAACCTTGATCGATAAATTACAAGATAAACTCCGTGAGCAAGACATACTATTACGGTATTCGATGGATGAAATTGTGATAGTGCTACCTTACACCTCCGCCCGCGGCGCACAACGAGTCGTCAACCAATTAACGCCCACAATTCAAACATCACAAGGATCAAGCAAGGTCAATATCGGGATTGCAGTGATGCAACAGTTTGATACTTTGGATTCTTTAGTGAAACGTGCCAATATCAATCAACTCAGCAAACTCAAGGTGACCGATACACAAAGCGACTACTCCCCCGCTAAATAAGCCGCGATTTCATCAAGGAACTCACCGCCAAATCGACTGAGTTTACGTTCCCCCACGCCATTAACTGCCAGCATTTCCCCAGGGCTTGTCGGCATCATAGCCGCCATTTCCGCTAAAGTAGCATCGTTAAACACCAGATAAGGCGGCACATCCTGCTCTTCGGCAATGGTGCGGCGCAGTGTTTTAAGGCGGGCAAATAACTTGCGATCATAGTTAAGCGGCACTCTCGACTGTGTCGTTTTACGCTTTATGCTGGTGAGTTGGATACGCGGCTCAGCCAACATCAACGCCACCTCTCCCTTCAATATTGGCCTTGCAGAGGGATTTAAGGTGATGGATGAGCCACGAGTAATATCTTGACTCGCTAAGCCTAAATGGATCAGTTGGCGAATAACACTCAGCCAATACTCATGGCTCTTATCTTTACCAATCCCCCATGTACTGAGCTTATCGTGGCCACGGTCAACAATCGCGGCCCCCTTGGAGCCACGCAACACTTCAATCAAATGATTAATACCAAAGCGTTGCCCGAGACGATAGATGCAAGAAAGCACCTTCTGCGCATCTTCGGTGCCGTTATAACGCTTAGGCGGGTCAAGACAAATATCACAGTTACCACAGGGTTCTAATGCGCTTTCATCGAAGTAATGCAACAGCACTTGGCGCCGACAGGTTTGCGCCTCGGCAAAGGCGGCCATGGTATTGAGTTTATGGAAATCCACCTGCTGCTGCGGCCCTGGCTCCGATTGCTCGATAAGATGGCGCACTCGACCAATATCAGCGGGATCGAACAACATAAAGGCTTCGGCCTCGAGTCCATCACGGCCCGCTCGGCCAGTTTCTTGATAATAAGCTTCGATACTCTTCGGGATATCGTAATGCACCACAAAGCGCACGTTGGATTTGTTAATCCCCATACCAAAGGCGACGGTCGCAACGACAATATCAATTTGATCTTTAAGGAAGCTATCCTGCACTTCGCCGCGCTCTTCTGCCGTCATGCCCGCATGGTAAGCCTTAGCATGAAACCCTTGCAGGGTGAGCCTTTCTGCCACCTCATCCACGCGGCGTCGACTGCTACAGTAGACAATGCCGCTACTGCCATTTTGTTGCAGTAAAAACTGTCGTAATTGATTCGCGGCATTGAGTTTTTCGGCAACCGTATAGCGAATATTGGGCCGATCGAAACTCGATAGTAATTTAAAGGGATTAATCCCTAGGCGCTCGCAAATATTTTGTCGCGTCGCCTGATCCGCGGTGGCGGTGAGCGCCATCATAGGCACATGGGGAAAGAGCTGCTTTAACTGCCCAAGGGCTGCATATTCAGGTCGAAAATCATGCCCCCATTGACTGATGCAGTGCGCCTCGTCAATAGCAAACATCGACAGCGGCAAGGAGCGCATGCGCTCGATAAAATCAGCCGTCAGCAACCGCTCAGGGGACACATACAGCAGTTTTAGCTCGCCTCGATGCAACTGCCTAAGCACCTCGACACTCTGCTCCCGCGGCTGCGATGAGTTTAAATAGGCTGCATTGACCCCCGTCTGCAACAGGCTGTCGACCTGATCTTTCATCAATGAAATCAGCGGTGATACCACGATAGTGATGCCAGGCATCAGCAGTGCTGGCAACTGGTAACACAGACTCTTACCGCCGCCGGTGGGCATGATCACCAGGCAGTCCTCACCACTGCATACACGTTCGATAACCTCGCGCTGACCGTCCCTAAAGTCACGGTAACCAAACACCTGCGCCAGGCGTTGAGACAGCGGATCATCATGTATGTCGAGTAACTGAGTTTCCATGGATCTTCTAGCTAAAAAGTAAGGGCGCCTATTCTAAAGGACAGAATCGCTCCTGTCTTGTGCCATCTTGCCCAAACTGGCCCACGCCAACAATCAGATAATAGGTTTAGCCTACATCCACAGCTCATCACAACACCTAAGACGATTTGCCTGCACAGCGGCTTAAGTTGCATTAGACATAGGCTTAGCGGTAGATTAATTGCTCTAAGTCGAATGCCATTGCACACGCTTCGACCCTATTCTAAGAAGCCCTACAGCCTACAAGGACGAACAGCATGACAACCCCAATTCAAGCCGAAGTACTCAAACGAGTTGCCGAAGTGTTTGACCAGCACGTACCGTTTCATAATTTATTGGGTCTGGATATCAAGCGATACGACATAGATGGCGTTGAAGTGGTGATCAATATGAAGCCAGAGCTCATTGGCAATATTCATCAACAAATTCTCCACGGTGGTGTCACCGCCACAGTGCTTGATGTCGTAGGAGGGCTCACCGCCTTTGCAGGACTGGTCGCTAGCCGTGATGATTGGACGGTTGAAGAGTTACAGCAACGGCTGCAAACCTTAGGCACTATTGATATGCGTGTCGATTACCTGCGCCCCGGGCGTGGACAGATTTTCACTGGCACCGGCAGTGTGATCCGAGCTGGCAATCGCGTCTCGGTCTGCCGAATGGAGTTACACAATGAGCAAGGAACCCATATCGCCTTCGGCACTGGCACTTATATGGTGGGCTAGTCCCTTGTCACCCATCGTTTTTTCAAGATTAATTTACCGCATTCAACATCAATAAACTAAAGGGAAACACCTTGATTATTCAGCTGTTTCCCTCTTATTCATTTCGAGCACTCGTCATCAGAGACATCCTGTAACGAAAAAGGCGACTACACACATCTTGAGTCAATTCCCATAGCCTCCTACAATCGCCGTCCTGTTGTCCTTCGAAGATGTCTCATGCCTGATACCGAATACCGCAAAGGGATCCTACTTGCCGTCAGTGCTTACTGTATGTGGGGATTTGCGCCCTTATATTTCAAACTACTCCACCATGTTTCGGCGACCGAAATTTTACTGCATCGGGTGATCTGGTCATTTGTATTTATGGTGATCATCATGCTGTTTATCGGTGGCTTTGGAAAACTGCGCCAGCTGTTTAAACAGCCAAAACAGCTACTCGTACTCACCATCACCTCCCTATTAATTGCAGGTAACTGGTTGATTTTTATCTGGGCAGTGAATAATGATCATATGCTCGATGCTAGCCTAGGCTATTTTATTAACCCATTACTCAATGTGCTGCTCGGCATGCTGTTTTTAGGGGAAAGATTACGTAAGTTGCAATGGTTTGCTGTCGCGCTGGCGAGTACTGGCGTGCTGATCCAATTAGTCTCATTCGGCTCAATCCCCATTGTCTCCCTCGCCTTAGCGGGCACCTTCGGGGTATATGCGCTGCTACGTAAAAAGGTCAACGTGGATGCTAAATCGGGTCTGCTAGTCGAAACCGCCATTCTGCTACCGGTCGCATTGGTTTATCTGGTTGCGACCTTAGATAGCGCCACGGCGAATATGCTCACCAACGATTGGCACCTTAATTTATTGTTGATGGCAGCCGGGATTGTTACCACGATTCCACTATTGTGTTTTGCTGGTGCAGCGGTACGCATTCCATTGTCTATGCTCGGCTTTTTCCAATATATCGGCCCGAGTATTATGTTTATTCTCGCAGTAACCTTATTCAATGAACCCTTCGATGCAGAGAAGAGTATCACCTTTGGTTTTATCTGGAGCGCCCTGCTGGTGTTCACCTTCGATATGGCCTATAAACGCAAAACGGCGCGATAATATCGCGCTGTAGCCAATGGTTACAAAAGTAGTGGTAAGTGTACTGGACCTGCTACTTTTGTAGTTGGGCTAAAAATTTCTCGCCCTCGGGTACAGATAAGAGCAGATTGTAGCCTCGCGTCGTTGGCACTAACACTAGCTCGGATTTATCCGTCACTGCCACAAATGCCTTGCCCTTCCCCTTCAAATTAAACCAGCCGAGTTGAAACCCTGGCATACCGATACCATTGGTTTTAAAGCTGGGTACCAAATCCGCCTCCAGCTTCAAGTCGATAAGACGCGCCTGCTCGACTAACAGTTCGGAACGCGCTAATTGCACTTTATAGAAGGGAATATCGAGTTTTAGCTCGGTGTCGGTTAGCGCGATTTCAGCATTATGGGATTGATAAAACACCCAAGAAAATCCGCCAATCATTACTAACAAGATGCCTAAGCTCGCCGATTTAGCCACTTTCGGCATAGGTTTAACCCACAACATCCACAGTACGCCAGCTAAACCTAACAACAAGATAATAAAGCTTAAAATTGAAGTTTGAGTCAGAGGTGCGAGGGAGAAAAACTGAGTCACCATGGTGGGCAGTCCTTAAGGAAGAAAAGCTTAATCTGCCAACAAAGACATATTATGTCAACAAAAATGCCAGCGCTAGGCTGGCATCTTATCAAGCGTAAAAAGCTTACAGATCAAGGGCGAGAATTTTAGAGCGGCGCTGATAGTTATACAGCTGCTTTTTCTTCTGCGGCAATGCATCCACATCTTCAATCACAAAGCCATGCTCTAAGAACCAGTGAATGCTACGGGTAGTCAAGGCAAATAAACGGGAATAACCCCGATGACGCGCCTGACCTATGATGTTTTTCAGCAGCAGACTGCCCCTATCCGCATCGCGATAATCTGGATGTACCACCAAGCAGGCAAACTCACCGGCGTTATCCTCCTCGAACGGATACAGAGCCGCGCAGCCAATCACTAAGCCGTCTCGCTCAATCAACATAAACTGCTCGATCTCAATCTCAAGCTGCTCACGGCTTCGGCGCACTAAAATGCCTTGCTCTTCCAGAGGACGGATTAAATTCAATATGCCGCCAATATCGCTAATCGATGCGCGGCGCAGGCGCTCAGCGCTTTCTGTTACGATTTGCGTACCTATGCCTTCACGGGAGAACAACTCCTGCAGCAAGGCGCCGTCATCGAGGTAACTGACCAAATGACAACGTGGCACCCCATTGCGGCACGCATCAATACTCGCCTTGAGGAAGGCCATAGTGCCCACACAGGCAGAACCTTGCTCAGCGAGCTTATTAAGAATGTTTTGCGCGTCATTTGGCATTAATTCGGCAATCACATCGCCATTGCGATCGAGGATGCCATTTTGCGAACTAAAGCCAATCATCTTGTCGGCCTTCAGCTTGATAGCAACCTGAGTGGCAATCTCTTCGGCCGTGAGGTTAAAGCTTTCGCCAGTGACGGATGCAGCAATCGGCCCCATCAACACGATACAGTGGTTATCGAGCTGACGCTTAAGCCCTTGAGTATCGATACGGCGCACTTTGCCGCTTAGACAAAAATCCACACCATTATCGACGCCCAGTGGCTGAGCAATCACAAAGTTACCGCTGACTAAGTTAATTTGCGCACCTTGCATCGGCGTATTGCTTAAACTCATCGATAAACGCGCGGTAATATCAAACTGTAATGCACCCGCGACTTGCTTAATGACTTTGAGTGAGTCTTCATCCGTGATACGTACACCTTCGTGGTAGGCGGGTTCAATCCCATTGGCGGCTAACGCTGCATCGATTTGCGGCCTCGCGCCATACACCAACACCACTTTAATACCCAAACTGTGTAACAACGCCACGTCATTCAAAATGCCGCGAAATTGATTTTGTGCTAAAGCCTCGCCACCCAACATCACCACAAAGGTTTTCCCTCTATGGGCATTAACGTAAGGGGCAGAATGACGAAATCCATCAACCAGTTCAGTGGTACGCACGCGTTGTTTACACCTCATATTTAAGCTGGTAACCCCAAAATGGCTTACCAGGAGTGAATAACGAAAACCCGCGTATAGTATTGCATTTTAATTCACCAATAAAGAATTTATTCTCATTAAAATGCAGTTTTAATACAATAAAGTGCTTATATTTTCAAAAAATTGCACTTTTGATAAATGATCACATTTTTTTAACCAAATATGATTTAGTCGCGCTCGCCAAGTATGGGGCAGATTTATCTCATCTTGATGACGAAAAGCCAAAAAAAAAGCCCCTTAGATAAGGGGCTTTTCTCGAAACACTAAACAAGGATTACTTGATTTTTGCTTCTTTGTAGATAACGTGCTGACGAATAACTGGATCAAATTTTTTGATTTCCATTTTTTCTGGCATGTTACGCTTGTTTTTTTCAGTTGTGTAGAAGTGACCAGTTTTAGCTGTAGAAACTAATTTGATCTTCTCACGATTACCTTTAGCTTTAGCCATGATCTATTACACCTTCTCGCCACGGGCACGAAGTTCAGCAACAACAACTTCAATACCTTTCTTATCGATCAGACGGATACCTTTAGTAGATACACGTAACTGTACGAAACGTTTTTCTTCTTCTAACCAAAAACGGTGGTTTTGTAGGTTAGGTAAAAAACGACGACGGGTCGCGTTTTTTGCGTGCGAACGGTTGTTACCAACCATCGGCTTCTTGCCAGTAACTTGGCATACTCTTGACATGTCAATCTTCTCCAAAAACAATTTTAACGCTCGAGCATTAATGTGCCTCGTATGGCCGTCGCCCGAGGCACAAAGAGGGCGCATTTTATACACGATCACAGAGTGAAGATCAAGTGTTAGATTAATTAATCCAGCCTCGTTCCGCGAAGGAAACTATCTCTCGATCACCAACAACCATATGATCCAACAGGGATACATCTATGGTTGCCAACGCATTTTTTAATCGCTCAGTTATTCGTCTGTCAGCCTGACTGGGCTCGGCAATACCAGACGGATGATTGTGACACACTATGACGGCAGCAGCCTTTTTCTCCAGCACTAAGCTCACCACTTCACGTGGGTACACTGAGGCTGAATCTATTGTTCCGCGGAATAATTCGACGAACTGAATCACTCTATGCTGGCTATCCAGCAGCAAAATTGCGAACACTTCATAGGAGCGGTCAGCTAATTGTCTCATTAAATAATCCCGAGTTAAATCGGGATTTGTCAAAACCTGACCTCTCTGCAGGTTTTCTTGTGCCACACGCCTCGCTAATTCAGCCGCGGCTTGAAGCTGGGCGTATTTTACAGGTCCCACGCCAGGAAGTCGACACACCTGATGCTTTGGTGCGCAAAGTAAGCTTCTTAAGCCACCAAATTCTTGAATAAGTGAACGGGCAAGGTCTACGGCATTCAGCCCAGACAGGCCATTACGCAACAACACCGCCAGTAATTCGGCATCCGAGAGATGACTAGCGCCTTTTAGCAATAACTTATCCCGCGGCCCTTCTCCCTCTGGCCAATCCTTAATCGCCATGTGACCTCCTGTCGTCGCATATTTTTACTTTAGCAAGTATGGACGAGATTTTTTGAACTGGGACAGTCACGCCAATTCATCGCTTTGTGGTATGGTTGGCGACATTATTTCAATCTCGGATGATGTCTGTGAGCCTGATAACGAAAAACGTCCTACTGGGTATTGGTGGCGGCATTGCGGCCTACAAAAGTGCGGATTTAGTGCGCCGCTTAAAAGAACGCGGCTTTGATGTACGTGTGGTCATGAGCCAAAGTGCGATAGAATTTATTACCCCACTCACACTGCAAGCCTTATCAGGGCATCCGGTATCATCGAGCTTACTCGATCCCGCTGCCGAAGCTGCGATGGGGCATATTGAACTGGCGCGCTGGGCCGATTTAGTGATTATCGCCCCCGCTACAGCAAATCTTCTCGCCCGAATCAATGCAGGCATGGCAGATGAATTAATCACAACCACTTGTCTTGCCACTGAAGCGCCAATTGCGCTCTGCCCTGCGATGAATCAGCAGATGTATCGTAATCTCGCCACTCAAGCCAATTTAGCCAGTTTACAAAGCCGTGGTTACACCCTATGGGGACCGGCAAGTGGCAGTCAAGCTTGCGGTGAAGTGGGCCCTGGCCGCATGCTCGAACCGCTCGAAATTGTCGAACTCGCGAGTCGCTTTTTTGCAACAAAAGATGTCTATGCTGAACAGGAGTCACAACCGCTAGCAGGCCAATCGGTACTGATCACTGCAGGCCCAACCCGCGAAGCCATCGATCCTGTACGCTATATCTCTAATCACAGCTCAGGCAAGATGGGCTTTGCCTTAGCGAAGGCCGCGGCCGATATGGGCGCAGTTGTGACCTTGGTCGCAGGACCCGTAAATTTAGCCACGCCTGAAGGGGTGACACGAATCGATGTCGAATCGGCGCAAAACATGCTCGAGGCGGTGATGAACCATGTTGATAAAAAAGATATTTTTATCGGCTGTGCGGCGGTTGCTGACTATCGCGTCAGCGATATTGCCACCAGTAAAATCAAAAAGTCAGCGGAAGAAATGCAACTTGCGCTGGTGAGGAATCCTGATATCTTAGCGACGGTCGCAAGCTTGGCAAACCGTCCTTTTATGGTGGGATTTGCCGCAGAAACCCATGATGTAGAAGCCTACGCCCGCGATAAACTCAAACGTAAAAATTTGAATATGATCGCGGCAAACGATGTATCCGTTGCTGGTCTAGGCTTTAACGCCGATGCCAATGCCCTGCGCGTATTCTGGCCACAGGGTAGTCAAGATTTGCCTGCTACCGATAAACTCACGTTGGCTCGGCAATTACTTTCGTTGATAGTGAAAGAAAAACAACACAAATGAAAACACCGATTGAATTAAAGATCCTCGATTCCCGTATTGGCTCTGAATTCCCGCTGCCTGCCTATGCCACACCAGGCAGCGCAGGCATGGATCTTCGCGCCATGATAGATACCACCATGACGATAGCCCCAGGAGAAACTCAGTTAATCCCAACGGGTATCGCCATCCACGTAGCCGATCCAGGCCTTGCAGCAGTGATTTTACCGCGTTCAGGCCTTGGGCATAAGCACGGTATCGTCCTTGGAAATCTGGTTGGGCTTATCGATTCGGATTATCAGGGGCCCTTAATGGTCTCTTGTTGGAACCGCAGCGATACCCCATTTACCTTAGAAATCGGTGATCGTCTCGCACAACTGGTGTTTGTCCCTGTGGTACAAGCACAATTCAAACTCGTTGATGAGTTCGATAGCTCAGACCGTGGTGAAGGTGGATTTGGCCATTCTGGCACTAAATAACCTGAATCGTTATTGAGCGAAGGATACTGCAATGGCTGTAAGCCCAAAAATTAATCGTCGTGAACACATACTGCAATGCCTAGCACAAATGCTAGAAACCAGCCCAGGACAACGTATTACCACCGCTAAACTCGCCTCAGAAGTCGGCGTATCGGAAGCGGCACTCTATCGCCACTTCCCGAGTAAGGCACGGATGTTCGAAGGGTTAATTGAGTTTATTGAAGAGTCATTACTCTCTCGTATCAACATCATCATGGATGATGAAAAAGACACCATGAAACGCTGTCAACTGGTGCTGCAACTACTGCTGATTTTTGCCGAGCGTAATCCAGGGATCTCGCGCGTCCTCAATGGTGATGCGCTTTTAGGTGAAAATGAGCGTCTGCGTAGCCGCATTAGTACGCTATTTGCAAAAATAGAAACTCAACTTAAGCAAATTTTGCGGGAAAAGACCCTGCGAGAAGGCAAAGGCTTTAATTTAGATGAGGCTATTTTAGCTAATTTGCTGTTAGCCTTCGCAGAGGGGCGAATTGCTCAATTTGTCCGCAGTGAGTTTAAACTAAAACCCACACAACACTTCGATGAACAGTGGCGCTTTATTCAGCATCAGCTGTTGCAAAGCTAATGATTTATCAACATAAAGGACGGTAATCACCGTCCTTTCTTTTATCCCGACTCCTTGTATCAGTAGTGCTTTTGCTTTAATCTTGTTTACACATTGTTAAAACTAAAACCACAATAATATTACAAGGATGTCAGATGAAATCTTTGCCATTTGCTGCATTGGCCGTAATTTGCTTACCCATCATGCCAATCAACACATTCGCGGCTGAAACATCGGCCAAGAATGCATTATCACAATCACAATTATTCAGTCGCGGTGATGAGTACGCTGATGTGAAAATATCACCTACCGGCAAATACTTAAGTGCAATTACCAGTGTTGAGGGTAAAAATGTACTCATAGTATTAGATGCTCAAACCAAAAAACTGCTGAATGCGATTCGCTTCCCAAGCAACGCCCAGGTAGGCACCTATGAATGGGCCAATAGCGAGCGTATTGTACTGGCAAAAGAATACCTTAAGGGCTGGAGCGATGTGCCCCAATACTACGGCGAATTAATGGCGGTCAACGCCGATGGTTCTCGCCCTAAATATCTCTTTGGATATAACAGCGGTGAGCAACAGACAGGTTCAAATATCAAGAAAAACACCGCCATAAATGCCACAGCATTCATTCTGGATCCTCTTCCGGATGATGAACGCTATATGCTGGTCAATGCGCTCCCATGGACTGGTGCCCCTGACTTGAGTGAAACGCCTCAGGATGTCTACCGCGTTGACCTTTTTAGCGGGGTGCGTAAACGCATCACAGGCTCTCCCATAGGCCAAGCTCGCTTTATGACCGACCATGATGGTGAAGTCCGCTTTGTGGCAGGGAAAGACAGCAAAAACATCACTAAAGTGTTTTACCGCAAAGATGGCGAGTGGATAAATACCGATAAACTCAACCTTGGCTTAAGTGATTTTACACCGATCTCCTTCGCTGATAATAAAAATACCATCTATGCTGCGGGTCGAGTAGGCACTGAAACCTTAGGCGTCTATCGCATCAACCTCGAAACAGGCGAGAAGGCCGAGATCATTCAAGATGAGGTCGTTGATCCCAATAACTTCTGGATCAACGGTACCAATAAGCAGCTTTATGCCGTTGAGTTTGAAAATGGCTATCCAAGCTATGCCTTTGTGGATAACAACGACAGCCACGCCAAACTACTTAAGGATTTAATTGCTGCCCTACCTGGGCATCAAGTACGGATTGTCAGCGAAACCCGTAATGGTGAGCAATTGGTGGTGATTGCATTTAATGACCGCAATCCCGGTGATTACTATGTGTTTGATACGAAAAAGCTCAAGCTAGAGTATCTATCCGCCGCCCGTAAATGGCTCGACCCAGAGCAAATGGCGGAGGTCAAACCTATTAGCTTCACTAACCGCGATGGCCAGAAAATACATGGCTATTTAACCTTACCCTTCGGCAAAGAAGCCAAAAATTTACCCTTGGTCGTTAATCCCCATGGCGGTCCCCATGGCATTCGTGACTGGTGGGGATTTGATCCACAAAATCAATTACTTGCCCAAAACGGCATGGCGGTGTTGCAGGTTAACTTCCGCGGCTCAGGTGGTTATGGTGAGGCCTTCCAGCAAGCTGGCTATCGAAAATGGGGCTCCGATATTCAGCACGACATAATAGACGCAACTCAATACGCCATTGACCAAGGCTTTGCCGATAAGGAACGGGTATGTATCGCTGGCGGTAGCTTTGGCGGCTATAGCGCACTACAAAGCGCGGTATTGGCGCCCGATATGTTTAAATGCGCGGTAGGGGTTGCCGGTGTGTATGATCTGGAGTTGATGTTTAATGAAGGTGACATCGCCAGAACACGTTCAGGAACAAGCTATCTTAAGGACGTACTTGGCCAAGATAAAGCCACCCTAAAAGCCATGTCTCCCTCTGAAAACGTTGCTAAATTAAAAGCGAACCTCTTACTCGTTCACGGTGGTGAAGATGAGCGAGCGCCAATTGAACAGTTGGAATCACTCGAAAAAGCCCTCAAAGCCCATAATTATCCCTACCAAAAACTGGTGATGGATAGCGAAGGTCATGGTTTTTATAACGATACTCATAGAGCCAAGTATTACGATCAGATGCTGAGCTTCTTAAAAACTAACCTGAAACTTTAGTACTCACTAAAATAACTAGGGCGTGTTGACGTTTCGAGATTAAATTTTGTTCGTTCTGGCAAGCACGTGCTCGCGAAACGAGGAATGATGTGTAGTTTACTCAAATGACGAGCGGCTCTTATGACAGAAAGTAAGAGCAAGGGCTTGCCAGACGAACCCTTCGGGCAGCATTTGGCTGGCTTTTCTGCCGCGTTATCGTCCGTTTATGTAGAATAACTACACTGCTCGGACTTTGCCTTGCATAAAAGCCAGCCACATTGCTGCAAAAATAACCCTGAAACGTCAACACGCCCTTCTATCTTCATCAAGATAATGATGTTTTAGCGCCCCAAGGAGCCGATAATCGATAAGGACTATCGGCTTTTTCATCTTCAGCGTAAGCGTTTTTTGGTATGAATTATCCGCAATTCGCGCTATTCTGCCCCACCTTGTTCTTGTCCAAGTGACAACGAATCGATTTATACCCTAGCGCGCCTGATTGCTGATATTCAGCGACCAGTGCTAGGTTTTCAGTGATAGCCGCTACTGAAGTAGTGGAGGATAAAAATGTCATTAAGTGAAGCAGCAGTAAAAGTACAGGCCGCCCTACAAGAGCGCGGACTTGAAACCCCCATGCTCCCCAGTGTGTTTACTCCTGAAGAGCGTAAGGACAAGATTGAACACCATATGAAGGAAATTCTGACGCTTATGTCACTGGATCTTTCTGATGACAGTCTTGCCGATACCCCACGCCGCATCGCCAAAATGTATGTCGACGAAATCTTCTCCGGTCTAGATTATGCGAACTTCCCAAAGATCACTGTAATTGATAACAAAATGGGCTTTGATGAAATGGTGCGCGTACAGGATATTAGCCTGACCAGTACCTGTGAACATCATCTTGTCACTATTGATGGCACGGCAACCATTGCGTATCTTCCACGTAAAAAAATTATTGGTTTATCAAAGATTAACCGCATTGTACGTTTCTTTGCCCAACGTCCTCAGGTACAAGAGCGTTTGACTCAGCAAGTGTTAGTCGCGCTGCAGACCTTGCTCGAAACTAAAGATGTTGCGGTTAAAATGGATGCGGTGCATTACTGCGTAAAATCCCGCGGCGTGATGGACTCCACTAGCTCCACCACCACTACGGCCTTAGGTGGTATTTTTAAATCCAACCCCGCGACCCGCGCCGAGTTTTTACACCAGTCGAAGTAAGACCTTACTTTGTGCGAGGCATAAAAAACGCTGCGACAGGATCGCAGCGTTTCTGTTTTAGCGGTTTATAACACGCTTAAGCCTTATTAGGCCTCGATGCCATACTGCTCACGGTACTGGCTTACCGCTGCTAGTTGCGCTTCCATACCTGGTTTTTCAGATAAATAGCGGATCAGATCCGCAAGCTTGATAATCGCCACAATACCACAGCCAAAATCACGCTCGACCTCTTGGATGGCTGACAATTCGCCCTTGCCCTTTTCTTGCCTATCCAGCGCGATTAATACGCCTGCCAGCTGCGCTTGATGAGCTTCGATGATTTCCATCGACTCACGGATCGCCGTCCCCGCAGTGATTACATCGTCCACCAGCATTACCCGACCTTTAAGCTCGCTACCGACTAAGCTACCGCCCTCACCGTGATCTTTTTTCTCTTTACGGTTAAAGCAGTAGGGAATATCGATATCGTGATGTTCGCACAAAGCCACCGCTGTCGTGGTCGCAATCGGAATACCTTTGTAAGCTGGGCCAAACAACAGATCGTACTCTATGCCAGAATCCACTAACGCCGCCGCATAAAAACGCCCTAAACGGGCTAAATCACGGCCAGTATTGAATAGGCCTGCATTAAAGAAGTAAGGACTGATACGGCCCGATTTAAGGGTAAACTCGCCGAATCGCAACACCTGACGCTCTAGGGCAAATTCAATAAACTCACGTTGATAGGCTTTCACAATCTCTCCTTACGACTTTAACGTTCTATTTTTATTGGGTTATAGCAATATTGATTTAATAAAAAGCCCCATAACGGGGCTTTTTATCAATAACAATTAATTTAATGCGGCTTTCTGCACATCGACGATTTCGCGAATACTGTTCTTCGCTAAACCAAGT
Source organism: Shewanella sp. MM_2022_3 (assembly GCF_022557375.1). Taxonomy (NCBI): domain Bacteria; kingdom Pseudomonadati; phylum Pseudomonadota; class Gammaproteobacteria; order Alteromonadales; family Shewanellaceae; genus Shewanella; species Shewanella sp. MM_2022_3. The sequence goes on along the minus strand of NZ_JAKZGV010000014.1, from coordinate 36,627 downwards.
AGCTCAATCAACTCTTCGTGAGTAAACGGCTCACCTTCGGCAGTGCCTTGAATTTCGATAATCTTACCGGTTTCTGTCATTACCACGTTCATATCGGTTTCGGCTGCGCTGTCTTCAACATACTCTAGGTCGCTTATCGCTTCACCGTTGTAGATACCCACGCTGACCGCAGCGATTAAGAACTTAAGCGGGTTAGATTTAATAATGCCTTTACCACGAGCCCAGTTAAGCGCATCCACTAAGGCGACACAAGCACCAGTGATTGACGCGGTGCGAGTACCACCATCAGCTTGGATCACATCACAATCGATGACAATGGTGTTTTCACCCAGCGCTTTCATATCCACACAGGCACGCAACGCACGGCCGATAAGACGTTGAATTTCTTGCGTGCGGCCAGATTGCTTGCCACGAGCGGCTTCACGGTCCATACGACTATGGGTTGAGCGTGGCAACATGCCGTATTCCGCCGTTACCCAGCCTTGGCCCTGACCTTTAAGGAAACGCGGTACACCCTCAGTAAAACTGGCGGTACAAAGCACTTTAGTTTCGCCAAATTCGACTAACACAGAACCTTCGGCATGGGCCGTAAATTGGCGAGTGATAGTAATGGGGCGTGTTTGTGCTGGCGTTCTGTTACTTGGACGCATGCGAAATTCCTGTATTCTGAGTCATTGACCGATTTTGGCTGCATATTATAGGGTTTTGTGCCTATAGATGCCATGCTTAGGGTGATTCTCTAGCAAACTCGTCACACAAACACCTAATCCTCCTCGCGAGTAGTGGTATGCCTTTAATCCTAAAGCCATTGACTCTATAATCGCCTCTCATTATGACGATTAAACCACTAGGACAACCCATGATCCAAAGCATGACAGCCTACGCTCGCATTGAGCACAAAGCACAATGGGGCACTGCCTCTTGGGAAATTCGCTCAGTCAACCAGCGTTATCTCGAAACTTACCTACGTCTGCCAGAACAATTCCGCAGCTTCGAGCCCGTTTTGCGCGACCGCCTGCGTAAACGCTTAAGCCGCGGTAAAGTCGAGGTCAATTTACGCTACGAATTAGCCGATAACAGCAATAACGAACTTAAATTAAACCAAGGGTTAGCCAAACAGCTACTCGACGCCGCCAGTTGGCTCAAACAAGAAGCAGGACAAGGCGAAGTCAACCTCACCGATATTTTGCGCTGGCCAGGAGTACTTTCTAGTGCTGAGCAGGATATGGACGCGGTTGGTGCCGATTTAATGACCGCCTTCGACTTAGCTATCGACCAATTCATTGAAGCCCGTGGCCGTGAAGGCGCAGCCATCAAAGACATGCTCTTAAGCCGTTTAGACGGCGTCAGCGAGCAAATCGCCGTTGTGCGCGAGCATATGCCTAAAGTCATGGAATATCAGCGGGATAAACTCACCAATCGCCTCGCCGAAATCAAAGGTGAACTCGATCCCGCCCGCATCGAGCAGGAGATGATCTTATTAGCGCAAAAACAAGATGTGGCAGAGGAAATGGACAGGCTCGAAGCCCATGTTAACGAAGCCCGCCGCATCCTCAAAAAAGGTGGCAGCGAAGGTCGCCGTTTAGATTTTATGATGCAAGAATTTAACCGCGAATCGAACACCCTCGCCTCTAAGTCCATCAGCACTGAAATCACCGCCGCCGCAGTCGAGCTCAAAGTGCTCATCGAACAAATGCGCGAGCAGATCCAAAACATAGAGTAACCTTCACCAGTGGTCAAAGACGGACTTAAAACCATTGTAAATCATTAAATTATGAAAAAATGACACTCATAACATCCATTGCAAACCTACTAAGTTTGGGTAGTTATGGGTAGTAGATTGGGGAGTATTTTCTCGCTATAGTTAGTTAAGCGAGACTGTACTCCCCAATTTTTTGAGGTCGAGAAATGGGCAATTTGCATGACAAAACCGTTAAAAAACTGATTAAGGAAAAATCATCCGTCCGACACTCCGATGGCGATGGACTGTATTTGATGACTCCCAAACGCGGGGATGCCTACTGGATGCTGCGCTACACCACACCAGCAACTAAGCTTCGGCGCGAGTACACTATCGGTAAAGTTGATGACTGGTCACTGGCCGATGCTCGTGATGAGGCCGCCAAGCTGAGGTTAGCGATCAAACGTGAAGGAGTTGATCCCGTCCAAGAACGCAAGAAAGTTAATCAGAATCCCTTTAAAACACTGAATGATTTGTATGCTGACTATCATCAGCTCCGCCAGCGACAAATTGCTACCCACGAAAAAGAAAAGAGCCTTTACGAACGAGAGGTGGCTTGGCGTATCGGTAAAGTCGAGCTAGATAAAATAAGACCACTCGACATCAGTGAAATCCTACGGGATATCGCTAATGGTTATGGTGATAAACCACCAAGACCAACCATATCTAACGACGTAATGCGTATGCTCAAGCGCATTTTTGATCATGGCATCAAGCTCGATGTTACTCAGTTCAACCCTGCAAGCCCTTTTCGACCCAAAGATGCAGGTGGGGAGGAACAAGCTGCAAACGACCCTATGACCGAAACCGAAGTCGTTGAGTTCTTTACCAAGCTCAGAGCGATCCCTGCGCAATTCAGTCGAGAGAACTATTTGGCTTGTGCTTTGTTGATTGCGACTTGTACTCGGAAAATGGAGTTATTGGCCGCACCATGGCATGAGTTTGATTTGCCAAATCGAGTGTGGCATCTGCCGAAAAAACGCACCAAGAAACGTCGCGCAATCGACATTCCTCTCAGTGATGCAGCCCTGTTGTGGTTGGAAGAGCTGAAGATCCGCAGTTGTGGTAGCGAATGGGTATTCCCAGCCAGACGAATAAGCAAAAAGGCACGTACCCCACATGTCTGCGAGAATACCTTAAACCATGCACTGAAGAAGTTGTTTGAACAGAACTTTTTCTCGTTTGAAAAGCGCCGGGTGCATGACCTAAGAGGCACTGCCAGAACCCGAATGGGTAAGATGAATATTCCTGACAATATAGCTCAACGATGCCTTAACCAAATTCCAGGTAACCGAACTGATGGTATCTATAACAAAGATGCTTATTTTGAGGAGCGCAAAGTGGCTCACAACATGCTTGGTGAGTGGCTGGCTCCAATTGTTAATGGCGATGGGGAAAATAAGATTGTCAATTTTGACACGGTTTTTAAATCACAATTTTCACGGCAATAATTGACGTGAAATTACAAACTTACAAACCCAAAATTCAAATTAGTTTGAAAAGTCTGAAAATCACGCCGATAATCAACGTGTATTTTCTTTTTTATAAACCAAAATGGGATCAGTTATGCTGAACACTGAAGCCAGACAGCAACTACAGAAACTGCTGCCGTTGGATATGATCGCCACCAAATCATGGCTGGAGACGCAAGGACTCAACCTGCATTTTCTGGACAATGCAGTCCGGAGCCAAACGCTGATCCCTGTCGCAGCCGGTGTTTACACTAGGCAAGAAGCGAAGCTATCCTGGAAAGGAATCGTTGCTTCGTTGCAACGCATGGCCGATGTCCCTGTCCATGTTGGAGGTCTGACAGCATTAGAGCTGGAAGGACTTGGCCATTACCTGTCCAAAGGAAACAAACCCAAGATTCACCTCTATTCTACTGAGATGCTGCCTAGATGGCTGGCTAGAATCGATGCGCCAGCACAATTTAAGTGGCATGGCACTCGTCGCCTATGGCCAGAGACGCTAATGCAAGACAACCAGTACCTGAGGCAAGATAGCTGGCAAGCATCTCTTCCTTCATTACATTATTCCTGTCCAGAGAAAGCCATTTTGGAGCTTTTAGCTATAGTGCCCAATACCATCAGCTTTGAACACGCTGACCAACTTATGCAAGGATTACACAACCTATCGCCTCGTAAGCTGAATTCCTTGCTGAAAGCCTGTAGCAGTATCAAAGCAAAGCGACTCTTTCTCTGGCTGGCAGGAAGACATCAACACGCTTGGCTTAAATACCTCACACCAGAACAGTATGCACTGGGCACTGGTAAACGACTGATCGCTAAAGGCGGCAAACTAGAGCCAACCTGGCAAATAACAGTGCCTAAGGATATGTGAAAACATGAATAGACAAAGCCACTACTACCGACAAGTGCAGCTACTGCTCAGGATTATTCCTTTTGTTGCGCAGCACGACTGTTTCGCTCTCAAAGGTGGAACCGCTATCAATTTGTTCGTTCGTGACTTTCCTCGACTTTCGGTTGATATCGACTTAGTTTTTCTGCCCATGATGGAACGGAATGAAGCCCTGCAGACCATCAAGAGCAACCTAGATACCCTGGCCTCCACGATAACGGCTAACATCGACAATACTCGTGTTGTCCGCTCCTTCCTGGATAAATCAGATGCTCTGCGTTTATTGGTGGAGCGAGATAACGTTCAAATCAAAATTGAACTCTCCCCTGTACTACGCGGTACGGTTTACGACCCCCAAGTCATGCCAGTAAGTGGGGCTGTTGAAGATGAGTTTGGTTTTGCAGAGATGCCAGTGGTGAATTTTGCCGATTTATACGCGGGGAAAATCTGTGCAGCACTGGATCGTCAACACCCGAGGGATCTTTTCGACGTCAAGCAACTACTTGATAACGAAGGACTCACCGATGAGCTTCGCAAAGCCTTATTGGTTTATATTATTAGCCACCCACGTCCTATTGCCGAACTACTTAGACCAAACTTCAAGGACATTTCAGGTGTTTATGAAGGAGAGTTTCGGAATATGGCCGATCAAGACATTCCCCAAGCGGAACTCGAAGCAACTCGCGAGCAGCTGGTGAGGCTCATAAACTCGTCTTTGACGCCTCAAGAGAGATCATTTTTACTATCTTTCAAAAATCGTTCCCCCGACTGGTCTCTTTTGGAGCTTTCAGGAATCGACCATTTACCTGCTGTTCGTTGGAAAATGCAAAACCTGGCCAAAATGAACCCAGAGAAACATTCAGAAGCTTACCATCGGCTTCAACAAATATTGACGATATAAAAGCCCCACCCTACACAGGACAGGGCTCTAACTTTACTCAAGCGGCTTTTCTCTGCTCAATCCACCACAGCAGATCTGAAAGCCGCCAAGCCACACAATGGGCGCTCAGCCTGACCCGTTGGGGGGCTAAGCCTTGCCGTTCCATCATCCACCACTTAGTGCGACTGACGCCAGTGATCATCTTACGGTCAGGCTCTCTGACCAGTCGCTCACACTGACCTGATTGACTGAGCACTTGAGTACGAACTTCTTCACTAGGCAAAACGAAGGTTTGTTCACTCATTACATTTTCCTCCGAAGGCTAACTGGGAAAAGTGGGAAACTGGGATATAAGCTGTGCTAGTCATCAATTTCTAACTCCTGTATCCCTGCAAAAATTCGGTCTGGCAAGAGTGCAAAAAAACGTCTCGATCTGCCATTTACCATAAGCTTTAACGTTGCACGTTCGGGCTCATTGGTAGTGAGCCATCCTCGTTGGAGTAAAGGCATTACCTCGCGCATATACTGCCCAGGCATTTCCAACTGGCGCAAAAACTGGCTTTTATCAATGAGCCATTGCCGCTCGCCATTAACATCTCTGGAATATCCGAGCAACGAAGCAGTATTCTGCTGCCCCATAGGAGATAGAGCCTTTTCCCATTTTGGCAGCAAGACTTTTAAGCGGGCCAAGACCTGATGTTCCTCTGTGTTCATGACGTGGCCACGAGCTGCTAACCACTGACCCAAGACTTGCTTCACAGAATCAATAGACTCTTCCTCATCCCAAGGCACCAAATAATTGCGCGAAGCTAAAGCAAGCGCAGTAGCGACCAGAGCAAAGCGTTGCAATACCCGAATCACTTGGGAAGACATACTACTGGTACGCCATTGATCAACCAGCCGCTGAATCTCTGATTTGGTATAATGAGCAAGCTCATAGGTTGATGTCAGAAGATTCATCCATTCGGGAAATAAGCTTCCGTAGTATCGGCTGGTCTGAGACTTCACATGATCGACAAACAATTGCGGGCGTTGAAAGCGATGCAATACATCAAAAGCTCCGAACTGACCAAATACCGGGATTTCAACTAAACGAATCTGTTGCCCAGCCTTAGGCCGTTTGCCAAGCGATTCAAATACCTCTGACAACCATACTTCACCAGTACTCAACGCCAACGTTCGCCAGTGGGATGGTTTTGCTAATCCCCCACTCTCTGTAGCCCGCAATTTACTGGTACCGGCGACAATATGATAAGTTGCAATATCAACATCCTCAGGACGCGCTAAGCCAATTTCATCAAGTCCCAGCATCATATCGTGTTGTTCAGCGGCAACAGCAGCCAAGCCATTGGCCGTCGAAATCCAACTGCGGACGAAAGATCTATCACTATAGACAGATGCTGCCAGTTCAAGCAGCGATGTCTTGCCAGTCGACGAAGGCCCTACCAAATGAAAAATACCATTCTCTACTGCGGCGGGATGCAGTAGCGGTGCAGACAGTGCCACGCCCACCACAAAAATCATCAGCGGATTTCCAACACACAAAGCCCCAACCTGAGACTGCCAATGTGATAAAGTACCGGCGCGTTTAAGCATCGACTCATTGAGCTGACCCGCGTAATAGTATGGTTCTGAGTTTGTACCAACGCACCAATCCTGAGTGACATAAACACTGTCATGCCATCCTGTTGAATCGACACAAATTCCCGCAGGGGCTTTTAGAATCTCTTGCAGCAAATAGCGCTGCAAACGCGACCAGCTTTGTGGATAGGGCTCTAACCAATAGCCAGAATCAATCAGGGCGTCCCTAATCAAGCGAGACTGGTCACCATGTAATACCCGGTTGAATACTATGTCCTGTAGCAAAACGCCATCCATGTTGCGCCACTGGATTAACGCACCAAACCCATGCTTCTTGGATTGCTTTCGAGTTCTGGCGATTACTTTTATCCACCCACCTACAACTTGGCGTTCTTCTTTTTCCAGACATTCAAGGTGAGTCTCTGTAAGATGAAATCCCATTCTTACCTCCCGCCAATTAGAGCTCAGCCATCCAGCGACGAACATCACTCGCTCTAAATCTGACGGCCTTACCTTCTGGATTGGGCTTGATGGGCTGCGGAAACTTGCCTGCTTTGACATAACGGCGCAAAGTGGGCTGGGACAGTTTGGTTAGTGAACACACTTCTTCATACGTGAGTAGATTGTTCAGTAATGCGATATTCATATGCTGGTATCTCCCATAACATCTTGATTTGTCATGAGCGATCATACCGTTCACCGAGTACAATCCTCGCCGCTAGAATTGTCCATTTTGGGCACATTGAGCGATATTTATCGGTGCTGCAAATACAGGAATGAGAACAAAGAATTAAAACTATCGACTCACAAACCAGAATATAACAAATTGAATTTTAATGACTAAACCTAAACCGTTACATGTCACGTTGTTCAGTCGTGACATGTAACGCCAGAATTTTTATTCTAAACACTCACAGAACTGTTCAGAACATTTATGGAGAGCGCTATGGCTAAAACACTGAAACAAATGCTGGAAGAACAGCCTGAGCATATTGTTGCGGCGGCGGGAGAAAAGGCATCATTGATACTGGCAGAGCTGGATAAGGGAAAACAGCCCGAAGAAACAGGGAAAATGGATGGAAGTGATGAAAGTTAATCGTCACTAAAGGTCCGGAAGTCATAATCATAGCTTCCCAAAAGGCATTGTCTCTGTTGCCGACGCTTCGCTGGCGTTTCCCGAGCAATGCTATGCCGCTGCTTGAACATCAACACGATAATCACTGAAGCGCTCAATCCTAACGCTGCTGGCCATTGAAAACACAGCAGAACAAACCATGCGAACGCCATAAGCCTTGGAAAGCGCACGCACCAACCAAGCACATGCCCGAACCACACGACTAAGGGCAAACAAAGCAGAAACCAAGCAAAACTAGTATTGCCATACGCTGCTAATCCGATGACAAAAACCAGCATAAAGAGAATATTACTCAGGTGTTTCATCATCAGACCCTCTCTAAAACTTTCACATGTGAAAGTCAGCACGTTTAAATGAGTGTTACTACAGACTAACACCACATTGAAAAATGCAAGTTCCAGCCACTAATCGCCACCCTTGGAGTTCATCTTGTTGGCTCTGTAACTGTATAAACTCCAGACGAACACCAGCGTGAAAAACACCCAGAGCCCAAACATACCCCATTCAAAAGCTGTCATCCTTTTTCCTCTCACAGTTAGTTCTCAATAAATCATGGTCCCGACACAGAGAAAAAACAATAACCAAATGAAAAATAATAACTTTGTTCCGTTAGAACATTTTACGAAAACACAAAGGACAACATTCCACACTGGAAAGTATCTGATTATTCCCGCCCAATACCTAGCCAATAACTTTCCACATAACTATCTATCTGGAATGTTGATCATCAAATTCCACATAAGTGGAATATCACGGCTAAATCATCGGCTGGAATAAATCGGCAGGGTTTCCTATCTATCTGGAATCTTAGTGCCAACATTCCCCTTTGGATTACTGTCACTGATATTCCAAAGTAGAGTGACTTTATTCTTGCTATGGAATGATCTTGAAAAGCTTCCTATCTATCTGGAATTTCAGGGAAGAAATGATGACTCCAGCACTCATAGCTCATAAACCTAAAATCCGTTCACAAGGCTGAGCCTCATATGGGTCATCAAAAAGCCACCGAAAAGCCATCTCTCAGTGATAGGTGTTAACGAACGCAGGGCCATGGCCCCCGCCTTCCATCAAAAAGCGATCTGTTGGTAGCTTTTGAGTGCTATATCGAACTGACGCACAGCTTGGGAAACTGCTGACCAATTGCTGGATAACGACATGGCCATCTGATAGTGCAAATCTTGTCGATTTGAATCGACTGCGTCGATGGTGACAGCTGACCTCTAGCAGTTTAGGTCTAATCCAACTCAATATCCTGTTACTGCAGATATGGTTCTAAGGCTTCACAAATTGCTGTTTGGACAACAATATTTAACTTCAGCTCGCAAAACACTATGCAAGTAGTGGTACTATCCAGTCCAGTTTCTAAGACCAGATAGTTAGTCCAAGTGTACGCTCATGAGTCACTGCCATCTCGCCCGCATGATGGGTGAACACAAGATGCGTATTGCAGACGTTGCCAGAGAAACAGGACTTAGCCGCGCCACAATTATTATCCTCTACAGAGAAACAGCTCAAACGGTGGATTTATAGTTACGATAGAAAAACTCTGTCTCTTGTTCGATTGTGGCATTGATGATCTACTGAAACTTCAAGCGTCAACTTCACCAGCATAGAATGAAAATCCAAGAAAGGAATTCCCGAATGCCGATAACTGAGTACCATGCAAAATATTTTGCTCACGAACTGAGTAAGCGAGGTTCACCCACTTCTATAGAGAAGCTGGCAGGAACGTTGATGGATGCAAGGGTCGATCTCAACCCCCATCAAGTAGAGGCAGCGCTATTTGCTTTCAAATCACCGTTGTCCAATGGTGCGATTTTGGCTGATGAGGTAGGTCTAGGGAAGACCATTGAAGCTGGTCTTGTTCTGTCGCAAAAGTGGGCAGAAGGCAAGAAACGCATGTTAATTATCGTACCCGCTAGCTTACGCAAGCAATGGAGCCAAGAACTTGCAGAGAAGTTCTTTCTTCCATCACAAATTTTGGAAGCAAAATCATTCAATGCAGCCATCAAAGCTGGCAACTTAAACCCGTTCGAAGCAAACGAAATTCTAATTTGTTCTTACCCTTTTGCAGCCAGACATGCAGAAAAGCTCATGTTGGTGCGCTGGGACTTGGTAGTTCTCGATGAAGCCCACCGCCTGCGCAATGTCTACAAGACACAGAATAAGACTGCGCGGGCCTTGCGCACAGCATTGACCAATGTGCCCAAAGTATTATTGACAGCCACCCCGTTACAAAACAGCCTGATGGAGCTTTATGGCCTTGTTAGCTTCATCGATGAATATGCTTTTGGTGATGAAAAATCCTTCCGCAGCCAATATTCTCGGATGACTTCTCCGGAACAATTCGGTGAGCTGAAAGGTCGATTACAGCCATTTTGTCACCGCACTTTGCGTCGTCAAGTGATGGAATACGTCAAGTACACAAACCGGCAACCCATCACGCAAGAATTCTGGCCCAGTGACGACGAGCAAGCCCTGTATGATATGGTCTCAGATTATTTACAGCGTCCTTCCCTTTTTGCACTGCCAAACGCTCAGCGAAAACTGATGACGCTAGTGCTTCGCAAGCTGCTCGCATCTTCGACCTTTGCAATTGCAGGGGCACTGGATTCGTTAGCGAATAAGTTACAACGCCAATTGAAAGACAATGAGCAATTGATCAATCGACTCGAAGGGCTGGAAGCAGACTTTGAAACGCTAGAAGAATATGAAGACGAGCTAGAGATAGAAGAGGAACAACAGCCTCTGTCTGCCGACGACATTGCTGCGATTGAAGAAGAAATCGCAGATCTGGCCGCATTTCGTGAGCTAGCCGTTTCTATATCCGAGAACGCAAAAGGAATGGCATTAATTGACGGCCTAAAGGCTGGGTTTGATAAAGCAACCGACCTCGGTGCCGAGCAAAAAGCCATTATTTTTACAGAGTCTCGCCGCACACAAGATTACTTAGTTCGATTGCTCAGCGAAAACGGATACGCCGATAAGCTGGTGTTGTTTAACGGTTCTAATACCGATGAGCAATCAAAGGCGATCTATAAGGCGTGGATAGAACGGAATCAAGGTTCAGACAAGATAACAGGTTCTCGAACAGCCGATATGAGAGCCGCATTGGTTGAGCACTTTCGCAATACCGCGCAAATCATGATTGCCACTGAAGCCGCAGCAGAAGGTATTAACTTACAGTTCTGCTCATTGTTAGTGAACTACGATATGCCGTGGAATCCCCAGCGAATTGAACAGCGAATTGGCCGTTGTCACCGCTATGGACAAAAACATGATGTGGTGGTGATTAATTTCCTCAACAAAGCCAATGCAGCCGATCAACGTGTTTATGAACTACTCGATGAGAAATTTAATTTGTTTAGCGGTGTCTTTGGCGCTAGCGACGATGTATTGGGGGCCATTGAGTCCGGGATAGATTTCGAACAGCGCATTGTTGAAATTTATCAAACCTGTCGCGAGCCAGAGCAGATCGCCTTCCAATTCGAAGAGTTGCGCAAAGAACTGGATGAGCAGATCAACCAAGCGATGGATGATACAAGACAAAAACTGCTGGAAAACTTTGATGCTGAGGTACATGACAAGCTCAAAGTTAACCTTCAGGAGAGTAAGGCTTATCTCGATAAATACAGCCAATGGCTATGGGAAATAACTCGCTTTGTACTTGCCGAACATGCAGATTTCAGTCTGGCAGAGCAAAGTAAAAATTATCGATTTGAATTAACCCAACTTCCAAATGGCGCGAATCCAGCGATTCCCCTTGGAATTTATGAGATTGGCAAAGATATTGAAGAGGCCCACGTCTATCGATTAGGTCACCCTCTTGCCAAGCAGGTAGTTCAACAACTCACTGAAGTAAATGCCCCAGCGGCGTCTTTGCAATTCGACCTAACAAATCATCCACAGCAAGTAAACGCCTTACAAGCAATGGTTGGACAGACTGGCATACTGTCTTTACACAAGCTGGCTATTACTGGCGCAGATACCGAAGAGCATTTGGTCTTCGTCGGCGTCACCGATGAAGGTGAAATGCTTAATGCAGATCAAATGCGCCGGTTGTTTAGTCTCAATGCAATTAATTTGGGGCCAGCAGAAATTGCCGATACGTCTGAACAATACGAAGCGCAAAAACAACAGATTCTAGGGGATGTTGAAGGTCGTTATGCTGCTTATTTCGAACAAGAGATGGAAAAACTCGACCACTGGGCTGACGATAAGCGCAAGGGTTTGAAATTCAACCTAAAAGACTTGGACACACAGATAAAAGATTTGAAGCGGCAGATCAGGGGTTCAAAAAATTTACCAGAAAAGCTGGCGTTTCAGCGCAAAGCGCAAAAGCTGGAAAAACAGCGGGACGAAGCGTGGCGAGAGTACGATGAACAAGCTCGTGAGGTTGAACAGAAAAAAGATAGCCTGCTCGACATTATCGAGCAGAAGCTGCAAATGAACACAACTGAACAACATGTGTTCAGTATAAGATGGAGCTTGATCTAATATGAAAGCCACCGAAGCGAAACTATTAGAGTTTCTTAAAAAATCGCCTCAATTTGTTATTCCAATCTACCAGCGAACATACTCGTGGAAAGAAAAAGAGTGCCAACAATTGTGGGATGACATCATTCGCAGCGGCAACAATGACGACATTAATGCTCATTTTATGGGATCTGTTGTCTATGTTGAAAAAGGTCTGTATTCCGTCTCATCACAAACACCGCTTTTGGTGATTGACGGTCAGCAACGCTTAACAACAATAACCCTTTTAATTGCTGCATTAACCGAAGTCATTGGTGATCAAGAACCATTGGAAGATTTCAGCCAAGCAAAATTAAAAGGCTATTACTTAACTAACCCACTTGAAAGCGGCGAGAAATTTTACAAGCTGGTATTGTCACAAACCGACGATCTGTCGTTAAAAGCCATCATCAAAGGGCTGGAGCAGCCGAACGAGAGATCAATACGAGTAGTTGAAAATTTTGAGTTTTTTAAATTAAAACTGCAAAAGATGGGCGATTTAAAACCGGTATGCAGCGGCTTAGCCAAACTGATGGTGGTCGATATTTCATTAAATCGCGAACAAGATAACCCTCAGCTCATTTTTGAGAGCATGAACTCAACGGGCAAAGAACTGAGCCAAGCAGATCTGATCCGTAACTACATACTGATGGGCCTAGAGCCAGAGCGTCAGACACACCTGTATGAACAATACTGGCGACCAATGGAGTTAGCGTTTGGGCAACAGGCATATAGTGACTACTTTGACAGCTTTATGCGTCATTTCCTTACGGTTAAAACACGTGAGATCCCCAAAATTGGCGATGTGTATGACGTGTTTAAGGAATATTCAAGACGACCAGTAGTTGCAAGCAAAGGTGTAGATGAACTAGTTAAAGGAATCAGAAACTATGCGGTGTATTTCTGCGCTTTCGCCTTAGGCAAAGAGAAGGACGAACAGTTAAAGCTGGCATTTAAAGACTTACGAGAACTGAAAGTTGATGTGGCTTATCCACTTTTGCTTGAGTTGTATTCAGACTACTCGTCTGAACTCTTAAGCCGCAGCGAATTTTTGTCTGCTGTGCGTATAATCGAAAGCTATGTTTTCAGACGCGCCATTTGCGAGATCCCAACCAACTCCATGAACAAAACCTTTGCTCGGATGGGGATGGGCCTTAAAAAGGATCGCTACCTCGAAAGCATACAAGCTTCCTTCCTGTTATTACCATCCTACCGCCGTTTTCCAAACGATGAGGAGTTCCATAGGAAAATTCAAACCAAAGATATCTACAACTTCCGCAACAAAAGCTACTGGTTACGGCGGATGGAAAACTTTGGCCGTAAAGAACGCGTTTTGGTCGATGATTACACCATTGAGCACATCATGCCGCAAGCAGACAATAACCCAGAAAAATTGCCACAGGTGTGGCGAGCAGAGCTAGGCGATGACTGGCAACGCATTTGGGAGACTTACCGTCATACCCTCGGAAACTTAACCTTAACGGGGTATAATTCGGAATACAGCAACAGTGCGTTTATCGCCAAGTGTGAACATGAATTTGGATTCAAATTCAGCCCTCTCAAGATGAACGAGGGGATTGCGGTCGAGCCTATATGGAACGAAGATGCAATCACAAAACGCGCTAACAGACTGGCCGACAAGGCAACTAAGGTATGGGTAGATGTCGCATTACCCAATGATATTATCGACGCCTACAGACCAACAAATGACCAAACAAGTGAATACAGTTTGGCAGATCATCCACATTTGATGACGGGTAAAATGGCTGAAATTTATCAGGTTTTCCGTAAAGCGGTGTTGGATCTGGACCCATGCGTAACAGAAGAAGTGAAAAAACTCTATGTCGCCTTTAAAGCCGAGACCAATTTTGTCGATGTGGTGCCACAGGCGAAACGCCTACGTTTATCATTGAATATGCCGTTTGCCGAGATAGATGACCCCCGTGGCCTCTGTAAAGATGTAACCAATCTAGGGCGTTGGGGTAACGGTGATGTTGAGGTAGGCCTCGATAATCTAGACGATCTATCTCATGTCATGGCTTTGGTTACTCAAGCATTCGAACGCCAAATGGGATCAGACACTATCTGACGCCAGTCTAAGCTACAAATTTTTGAATTTATAAGAGATATAACAAGATGACAGAAAAACCTGAAGTAATGAGTGGCGAAAGCTTAGATATTGCCGCTCAGCGTCGTGATGAACTAAAACAACTCTTCCCCGGTGTGTTTACCGAAACGAAGGATGCTGACGGCAATGTCGTGTCATCCATTGACTTTGAACGCCTTAAGGCCGAATTAGGGACCTTCTCTGATATCTACGAGGGAAGACGCGAGCGTTATGGTATGGAATGGCCAGGTAAACGCGACTGTATGAAAGTGATTCAGGAGCCAAGCCGGGCAACCTTAAAACCATGTCCGGACGAGTCTGTAGACTGGGATACCACCAAGAACCTGTTTATCGAAGGTGACAACCTTGAAGTACTAAAGCTTTTGCAAAAGAGCTATTACGGCAAGGTGAAAATGATCTATATCGACCCGCCGTATAACACAGGTAAAGAATTTATTTATCCAGATAATTATCAAGAAACACTTGATACTTACTTATCATACGCTGGATTATTAGACGATGACGGGAAAAAATTTAGTACGAATACTACCGCAGAAGGCCGCTATCATACGAAGTGGCTGAATATGATGTACCCCCGTTTATTTTTGGCTCGCAACTTACTGAGTGAAGATGGAATTATCTTTATATCTATAGATGATAATGAGTTTGATAATCTTCTAAAGCTTTGTTTTGAAATTTTTGGGGAAGAAAATAAGCTTGCAGTCTTCGCTTGGAAAACCGACGGAAATTTTGACAATCAAGCTAAAGTTAAAGGCTGTCATGAATATATTCTTGCTTTCGCCAGAGAAGTTAAAAAATTCCCACATCCACCTGTCGTTGATCCTAATACTAATGAGGGTAGCAAGCTTTTCAATAGTGAAATTAGGAACACGGTTGTAAAGAATGGACCTAAAAACCCTGTGTCTTCCGTAACTCTGCCCATAGGATTTCCATCATCATTTTCTAAAGGAGTGATTAAAGCTAGAAATGATGTTTGGCCGCACTACAAAACTGAAGCTTTATTTGAGAATGGATCTTTAATTTCGCCAGTAGAGGTATCTAGTGGTTGGAGTTCAAAGAACTTATTGCTCGATTTCATAAATAATAATTTTTCCCCGGTTTTTGACAGCAAAGGACAGGTAACTCGATTTGAGGTTATTGCATCAGGGGCAATTGAGTGCATAAAAGAGCGTTCAAGTACCCAAAGCCATGTAATTTCTACGCTCGCAGGATTCGGCGGCTCACAAAAAGCGAGTTCTGAAATTGAAGAACTCGGCGTCATTTTCGATGATTACCCCAAGCCTACTAGTCTGATTGAATATTTGATTAGTATGAATGATTGTGACGAATTCACAGTTCTTGATTTTTTTGCAGGGTCAGGGACTACTGCCCATGCAGTAGCAAACGTAAATGCAAAATTTGCTAATAAAAACGTATCTTGTATCAGTGTTCAACTGCCAGAACCTTGCAAAGAAGAAACCAAAGCTCATTCATTGGGATACACAAGCATATCTAAGATAGCTATTGCGCGGATTAGTAAAGCTCTTGAGAAGAATAGAGCTATTTGCAATTCGCACTCTAAAGACTTCGGTCTGAAAGTCTTCAAATTAGATCGTTCTTGCTTTAAAGCTTGGTCAAATGAAGTCGAAGATGTAAACCAATTACAACAAAATTTGCTGAATGCTATCGAAAACGTGCACGACGATATTCAGAATCTGGATATGCTCTTTGAGATTTTACTTAAAGCGGGATTTGAGCCAACTGAATCTATTGTTATTAAAGAGTTTAATGGCAATATCGTATATTCAATAGCGAATGATGCCTTGCTAATCTGTCTTGAAGAAAAGATTACAGACGAACTAATTGAACAAATCATCGCTTTAGAACCGATGCAATTTATCTGCCTAGATAAAGGCTTCCAAGGTAATGACCAGTTAAAAGCTAACACTGCTCAAGCGTTTAAAGCTCGCTCACAAAACAGCGAGGCCGAGATGGTCTTTAAAGTTGTTTAAGGAGCGATGATGTCATTATTAAAACTTAAATTTAACGCCTCGCTTGACTATCAAAAACATGCTGTTAAGGCAGTTGTTGATCTTTTTGAAGAGCAGCCTATGGCGCAAGACGCATTTAGCGTTTCTGTACGTCAAAGCGCTGGCGGCAGCCAGTTATCACTGAACGGCGATGCATTTACTGGAATTTCTGCCGTTTCAAATAAGCTTATATTGTCTCAAGCACAGCTATTGCGAAACCTGCGCAAGGTGCAAGAAACTAACAATATTGTGCTTGCTGATAAGTTAGAGCAGACAGATTTTGACCTTGAACAGGAAGATGAGAAGGGTACTTACAAGTTAAAAAAACATGTGCCGCATTTTTCGGTAGAGATGGAAACCGGCACGGGTAAAACCTACGTTTACCTGCGCACTTTATTTGAACTCAATAAGATCTATGGTTTTACTAAGTTTATTATCGTAGTGCCGAGTGTGCCGATCCGCGAAGGTGTACTGAAAAGCATTCAGATTATGCGAGACCACTTTCGTGAGCTTTACGACCATGTTCCATTCGACCATTTTGTTTATGATCCATCCAAACTAGGACAGGTGCGCCAGTTCGGTTCCAGCAACAAAATTCAGATAATGGTGATTAATATTCAGGCTTTTGAGAAAGAGCAAAATATTATCAACCGTGAGCAAGATAAGCTGAGTGGCAACAAACCCATCGACTTTATTCGTGCAGCTAATCCGATAGTCGTTATCGACGAACCTCAGTCGGTTGAAGGCGATACTAGAAAAGACCAAACCAAGCGTTCTGAAGCGCTACATAACCTGAATCCACTTTGTACCTTGCGTTATTCTGCAACGCACAAGAACCCTTATAACTTACTGTATAGCTTGGGGCCGATAGAAGCCTATGATCTTAAGTTGGTGAAACGGATTGAAGTCGCCAGCATGGTTGAAGAGCAAAGCTTCAACAATACATTCGTCGCTTTAAAAGAAGTGGATAACAAAAACGGCATTAAAGCTAAGCTACAAATTAATGTGCAAGATAAAACCGGACCAAAGAAAAAGCTGGTTACCGTTAAGCAAGGTGCTGACTTATATACCTCGTCGAAAGAGCGGCAGGAATACCAACATGGCTGGATTGTCGCCAATATCAGTTGTGAACCGGGTATCGAGCATGTTGAGTTCGCCAATGGTCAAGTGTTGCGGTTAGGTGAGCAACTCGGTGGCTTAGACGGCGAGTTGATGCGAGCGCAGATTTATGAAACCGTAGAGCAGCATCTGAAGAAAGAACTCGCCGTTAAAGGCAAAGGGATCAAAGTCCTTTCACTGTTTTTTATCGATAAAGTCTCAAACTACCGCGAATACAATGACGACGGCACCACCAGTTTAGGTAAGCTGGGGCTTTGGTTTGAAGAAGCATACAACGAACTAACACAAAAACCCTTGTATCGTGGACTGTTAAGTTTTCCTGTGGCAGAGGTTCACAACGGCTATTTTTCGCAAGACAAAAAAGGCATAGCTAAGGACACCACAGGCAAAACTAAAGACGATGAAGATACCTATTCATTGATCATGCGCGATAAGGAACGCTTGCTGTCTCTTGACGAGCCTCTGCGTTTTATCTTCTCCCACACCGCATTGCGAGAAGGTTGGGATAACCCCAATGTGTTCCAAATTTGTACCTTAAACGAAACCAAAAGCGCTGATAGAAAACGTCAGGAAATTGGCCGAGGCTTACGTTTGCCTGTAAACCAAAACGGGGAACGTGTTCATGATGCTTCGGTGAACAGACTAACCGTGATTGCCAACGAGTCATACGATGACTTCGCCAAGCAACTGCAGACTGAGTATGAGGAAGACTACGGCATAGGTTTTGGTAAATTGGGGATCAACGCCTTTGCTAAGTTGGCTAATCCTGACGCTCGTCAATATGTGAATATTGGACAAGAAGCTTCAGAAGTGATTTTTAGCTCGCTACAAAAAAGTGGCTACCTGGATGCAGAAGGTAAAGTGACGGATAAATTTGATCCTAAGAATCCTCACTTCATTCTCGACCTCCCACCAGAATGGGTGCACATGCGACCACAGGTCACGGATGAGATAAATAAATACGTGTTTAAGAATAGAATTGTTAATGCGCGGGACAAACGAACACTAACTCTTCGTAAAAACGTTACGCTAGACCCGACATTCAGAGAACTCTGGGAACGCATCAGCCAGCGAACTCGATTCCGCGTGACCTTTGATACCGATGAGCTGGTTAAAGCGGCAGCTAAAGCCATTGCGGAGATGCCGCCAATTCACCGCTCACGGATAACAACTGAAGTCTATCGATTAGATACCAACAAGGCCGGGATCGAAGGGGAGCAAATTTCTGGCGGCGTGCGAGAAATAAGCCAGTCACCGGATTTGCCCGATCTATTGGCTTATCTGCAAAACAGTACTGAGCTGACTCGCCACACTTTAGTAGAGATACTCAAAAGCAGTGGCAGGTTAAAGGACTTTCTTGAGAATCCGCAAGTGTTTATTAACCAAGTTACCCAGTGTATTCAGGATGTTTTGCATCATGTGACAGTGCAAGGTATCGAGTATGAAAAGGTCGGTGGTAGTGTTTATGAAATGCACAACATCGAACAAGAGGCCGAACGCGGGATAACCCGCTACTTGAATAATCTGTACGAAGTGCAAAACCATGATAAGACACTATTTGATTTCGTTGAGTACGATTCAGAAGTTGAACGTGAGTTTGCCAAAGCTTGTGATAATGACGAGCGGATCAAGTTTTACTGCAAACTACCCGCCAGCTTTAAGATAGATACCCCCGTTGGCCCCTATAACCCTGACTGGGCGTTAGTGACAGAAGGTGAAGAAAAACTGTATCTGGTACGAGAAACCAAAAGTACACGTAACCGCAAAGAACTACGTGAGTCCGAGCAAGATAAAATTGCCTGCGGCGAAAAGCATTTTGCTGCAATCGGCGTGAATTACGATGTGGTCACGAATTTAGCAGAAGCATTGCATGGCTAATTAACTTTACAATGAAGGTGGGTTATTTTGTTTCCCACTTTCCCAGCTTTCCCACCTTAATGGGTATGAGGAGGGAAAGCTCAATGTTCTTTCTGCACAAACCAATTAAACAGCTCTCTTATGGGTAGTAAATTGGGTAGCAAATATAGAAAAATCACCTTATTAAAACTTAAATAATTGTTTTTATTTAACAAATTTTTTAAGTTTACAAGCAGATCCAGAACGTCGAATAATCTCCTCATTCCTTCAACAATTTGCTTTTAATGCCCTACTCTTAGGGCGTTGAAAGCACCTTTGTAGTTTCATTTATCATCAGATACTTAATATTGGATGAGCCTTAGATGATACGCAAAGAATGGTAAATTCAATACGCTACAAAGTTCCAAAAAATACTAATTAGATAAAACGTCGACTTATCTTTATCAGCCTCTACACCCTACTCCTTTAGGAATAATTCAGACAATTT
The DNA here is from genome assembly GCF_022557375.1 of Shewanella sp. MM_2022_3. Classification (NCBI taxonomy): domain Bacteria; kingdom Pseudomonadati; phylum Pseudomonadota; class Gammaproteobacteria; order Alteromonadales; family Shewanellaceae; genus Shewanella; species Shewanella sp. MM_2022_3. Next base: position 16,817 of record NZ_JAKZGV010000014.1, on the reverse strand, counting down.
AATGTGACAGCCGCAGCAAATCCTGACTAAATTAGTCAGGATTTATTGCATCACAACAAAGCTGCAAATAATATGCATGTAAATTATTTGTGCTTTGGAGTGTTGCAATGTCATCAACTAGCTTTTCGTCAGCGTCTCACGTTGAACAACCATCCACCCCTTTATCACCATGGCTTGAGCGTAAAGTAGGCGAGCTGGTCGCGGAGGATTTTCGCCGCGCCCATGTGTTTAGCCAATTTGGTATCGATTTCTGCTGTGGCGGTGGTCGAGCACTGATCAGTGCCTGTAAGCGAGCGCAAGCCGACCCAAATAAAGTCATCGCCGCATTAGAGTACATGACACATTCAGGTGCTAAAGAAGATGAACTTAATCAACTACCACTTGAGCAACTAATTGATTATATTGAGCGTACTCACCACCAATATGTCCGTGCTAAAGCACCGTTATTGCTGGAATACTCAGAAAAGATGGTACGCGCTCATGGCGAGCATTATGCCGAAATTGTTCCATTTGCAGGTTGGGTTCGTGCGTTGATAGAAGATTTAATGCCGCATTTGATGAAGGAAGAAAATATCCTCTTTCCTGCGATTCGGGCGATGAGTCAAGGCGAGCAAGTGCAGGGTTGTTTTGGTCATATAGGTAACCCTATCAATGCAATGCAACACGAGCACGAAGAAGCAGGATTGATTTTACAAAAGCTACATGAGTTAACCAACGACTTTACGCCTCCCGAATATGCGTGTACTACTTGGCGGGTTTGTTATGCAACGCTCGCAGAATTTGAGGCGGACCTGCATAGGCACATTCATTTAGAAAACAACATTCTCTTCCCTAAGGCGCTGCAACTCGCCTAATAAACAAGATTGATTAACCACCAAGGTCAGCATAACTGCTGGCCTTTGTGATTTTGGCGTGTTACAAAAAGTGGTGTGCCTTGCAAGGATAAGCCGCCATGACATACCCAACATTCGCACTCGATGATATTGCTTCTCTACACGAATCAGCCCAAGTAGAATTTAAACTCGCAAGAGGCCGTGATGGTCAAGGTCAATTACCTGAAGATATTTGGGCAACCTATAGCTCCTTCGCCAACACCTTAGGCGGAGAGATTATTCTTGGGGTACGCGAAGATCGTGGCCATTTCACCATTGAAGGCATCCCTAATCCGCTACCCGTATTACAGGAGTTTTGGGAAATCCTCGATGACCCTAGCCGGATAAGCTGTAATATTTTAGCGATATCTGATGTGCAGCTGATTGAAATTATGAATAAAAAGCTGATAAGGATTCGCGTGCCACTCGCGCCAGAGCACCTAAAGCCAGTATTTATAGGCACCGATGCTTATACAGGGACTTATTTTCGGGTTGGAGATGCCGACATGCATGCCAGCCGGAGACAGGTTACACAAATGCTACGCCGCGCCCATCACTGCAATAAGCTGATAAAGGCGCGGTAGTGCTTTTTCTAAAAACCAGCGAGTAAATAGCCACCCATGGCGGCAATTGCCACGCCAGATACGCGCATTAAGCTGCGTTGCCCAGTGACGCGCTGCATGCCTAGCCCTAGCATAACGCCACCTAAATGGATAACCGCAGTACCAAATAAGAAACCAAAGGCGTAAAGAACTGGGCTGGCAAGTTCAGGCATTTCCATGCCGTGGGCATGACCGTGGAAAATCGCAAACACGCCGACAAATGCCATCGCAAATAAGAGCGGTAATTGGCGGTCAAAGGCAATCGCTAACCCAAGCAACAGTACTGACAAAGCAATGCCAATTTCAACAAAGGGCACCGGAATGGCATAAAGCCCCAGTATTCCACCAACCAACATAAAACACACAAAGGCTAAGGGCACAGTCCAAATCGCGCGACCACCGAGCTGCGTACTGAGCATGCCCACACTTAACATGGCAAGGAGATGGTCAAACCCTAAAACGGGATGATTAAAGCCCGCCATAAAACCACCACCTGAGTGGATTTCGTGTGCCGAGGCAGGGGCTATAAACGATAGACTCAAGAGGAGCAACAGACTTAAACGCACCATAGCAGTTCCTTGTTAGTGAAGACGTAACAACTGAGTTAAACAAATGCTAATACTCTACGGCAAAACGATATGCCAATCCTTGATCCCTATCACTTTAAATAGGCTGCTATTCTTTTTAAGGCAATAACATTTCCTGTAATGAATCGAGAGTGGCAATTTCCATATGGGGTAAGAGTGCAGCAATCGGTAACGATGCCACACGGCCAAAACTGGGATTTAACCAGACAGACTGACATCCCGCTAAACGCGCACCGCGAACATCGGCATTCATACTATCGCCAACGTGCAGCAGTTGATCTAAGCCGATATCTAACCTTTCACAGGCCTGTGAAAACATATCTTTAGCAGGCTTCATCCTTACACCACTACCAGGATGCAGCACAAATTCAAACACATTACTTAAGCCGATACGCTGTGCGTCCACATTACCATTAGTGATGCCAATCAGCCTAAAATGGACCGATAAACGCGTGAGCAGCGCCAAGACGTCGTCTGAAACCTGAAAATGGCTTCGATGAAAATAAAAACAAGCTAAACCTTCCTGCGCGCCCCGTTTTGCCTCAGGCTCACTATAACCGAGCAGTAAAAGGCCTTTATGCAGAGTTGCAATTCGCGCCGCCGAGGTGTCATGAGCAAGGGCCGGATTTTGCTGTAGTAGTTGTAACTTGAGCATTCGCCATTGCTGCGGTTGCCAGGCCTGTGTCAGTGGAAAAGCCTGATGCAAAAACTGTATTAACTCAGCTTCGGCATTGAGAATGTGGGGTTCGTTATCGTATAGGGTATCGTCGAGATCGAAGCTAATCGCACGAATATTCTGGGGTCTAAGATAACAACGCATTATTTATCCTGTTGTTTTTTCGCTCTAGGATGGGCGTTATCATACACCTTAGCTAAGTGTTGGAAATCTAAACTGGTATAAATTTGCGTGGTAGACAGGTTTTCGTGACCTAATAATTCCTGCACCGCCCGTAAATCGGCACTGGATTCCAGCATGTGCGTCGCAAAGGAATGGCGTAACTTGTGAGGATGAACCCGCATAGAAAGCGCCTGCTCCTGCCCCCATTTGCTCATGCGCGCCTGAATGCTGCGATGGGATAAACGCTTACCCTTTTCGGTGACAAACAATGCGTTATCTTCACAGGGAATTTGCCTGCGGCACTCAATCCACGCGCCTAAGGCATTAATAGCATAACGCCCAACGGGGACGATACGCTCCTTGTTGCCCTTACCTAATACCCGCACTTCACGCTGATCATATTGCACACTGGATAAATCGAGCGCTGCGAGTTCTGCTAAACGTAACCCGCTGGAATAGCATAGCTCCATAATGGCTTTATCACGCAGTGTTAGCGGATCATTGCCTTCAATCTCAAGCAAATGAGTGAGGGAATCGACATCGATATTTTTCGGTAAAGGCTTAGCTTGCTTGGGCGCACTCAGCCCCTTGGCAGGATTGAGTTCTATCACGCCTGCGCGCAGTAAAAACCCTCCCCACTGTTTTACTGCCGATAACCATAATGACAGCGAGCGCGGACTCAGTCCCTTGCGGTGTAACTTAGCAAGCACTTGTTGCCAATGCTCACGCCCGACATTGAGCAGGTCAACACCTTCGGGCAGTAACTCGCTTCCCCGCTGCAACTCGTACATATAATTGCGAACCGTATGCGCCGATAACTGACGTTCAGACTGCATATAGGTTTCAAATTGCTGTAAATAGGAGTGACAACGCGCGGGCATATCATTAGCTGGCGAGTTCATATTGGACTCCTCATCGGGGCTTAAAGTTTGGCGAGCATATGTGCCAGCAATCGCCGAAGTTGCTCGAGCAGCATATTGTCCATATCGGGATGAAAATGGGTGGCATCGTGGCTGGCAACTGCAAAAATGACAGGAATATCATCAGCTAGTTTAACTAATGCCACCGAGCCGACCTCACTGCCAAATAAGCGTTTCGCCTCTTGTTGTGTCAGACGACCAAAATAGTAATTATTGCGTAAACGCTGCGCCCAAATCGCCTTCATCTCAATATCGGCCTCTAACACACTGATAAGACGCACATGGGTAAAATTAAACTGCGCCTTTAAATTATCAGCCAGCACTTCTTTAAGGGATTCTAAGTTAACGCAATTGAGTAGCTTAAAAGACAGTTCAGTATTAAATCGGAATATCTTTTCATTACGTGCAGCCATGGCCAGTAAACTGGTGATTTCTTCTTCGAGTTGCCCAACCCGCAGGCGCAACAACTCTTGACGTCGTTCGACTAAGGAAATCGCACCGCGCTCCAAATGGGGCAAACGCATCGCCAATAACAGCTCGGGATACCGATTAAAAAAGTCAGGATTATCGAGTAGATATTCGCGAATAATCAACTCATCAAAGGGAAGATTGGTCTGCGGCATCAAAGGCTCGGTCATAACTGAATTTGTCCATCATAAACGTGCTGCGCAGGGCCTGTCATCCACAGCGGTTTGCCTTCACCTTCCCAATTGATGGTTAAGCTGCCGCCCGGTAAATCCACTTGTACTTGTTGATCGAGTTTACCTTGAATTTGTCCGACTACTACGGCAGCACAAGCACCTGTGCCGCAGGCTAAAGTCTCAGCCGCACCACGTTCGTAAACTCTAAGCTTGATATGACCCGAGTTCACCACCTGCATAAAACCAACGTTTACTCCGCGCGGGAATCGCTCATGCTTGGTGAGTAACGCACCGATTTCGGCGACATTCGCGCTGGTAACATCTTCCACATCGAGCACGCAATGGGGATTGCCCATGGAGGCCGCACCACACAAAAAGGTTTGTTGCGGCGTTTGCAGCAGATAGGTTTTTTCGGCCTTTTTGGCTTTAAAGGGGATTTGGCTAGGTTCGAGCACGGGCACGCCCATATTCACAGTGACAGTACCATCGCGCTCAAGGCGCAGTGTCATCTTACCCGCAGAGGTACTTACACGAATTTTATTCTTATTCGTCAGCCCCTTATTACGGACAAACCGCGCAAAGCAACGGGCGCCATTGCCGCAGTTTTCGACCTCACCACCGTCGGCATTAAAGATGCGATAATGAAAGTCGAGGTCGGGATCATAGGGTGGCTCAACCAGCAAGAGTTGGTCGAAACCGATGCCAAAGTTACGGTCAGCTAAACGGCGGATCTGCTCAGGCGAAAAGAACACGTTCTGCGTGACACCATCGACCACCATAAAATCGTTGCCAAGTCCGTGCATCTTAGTGAATTGGATCAAGATACTTATCCTTTAAGCCTAGGCGCCGCCATAACTAGCCAAGCGCCTGAATCAATATAATTTTCTAGTTTACGGCAGGAGCTGCTCACCTTGCCAGAGCTGCGCTAATTTTTCTCGCTCACGCACCAAATAAGCCTTATTGCCATCCACCATGACCTCGGCCGCACGCGGACGGGTGTTATAGTTTGAGGCCATGGCAAAACCGTAGGCACCGCTTGAGCGCACAACCAGTAAATCCCCCGCCGCAATCGCGAGTTGTCTGTCCTTCCCTAAAAAGTCACCGGTTTCGCACACTGGCCCTACAATATCAAATACTTGCGTATCTTCATCCCGTGGATTCACCGGAATGATATTTTGCCATGCACTATAGAGTGCGGGCCGAATTAAGTCGTTCATGGCACCATCAACAATCGCAAAACGTTTGTCACTGTTTTCTTTGAGGTACAGCACCTCAGTCACAAAAATCCCCGCATTGGCAGCAATCGCACGGCCCGGTTCGAAAATCAGTTTGAGCTTGCGATGACCTAAACGCTTGAGCAGTGCAGCGGCGTACACATCAGGATGCGGTGGCGTTTCATCATCATAGGTCACCCCTAAACCGCCACCCACATCAAAGTGCTCAATCACTATCCCTTGCTCGGCTAGGCGGTCAATGAGCGATAGCATTCTGTCCATTGCATCGAGAAACGGCTGAATTTCAGTGAGCTGTGAGCCGATATGGCAATCAACCCCTTTTACCTGCAAATGCGGCAGCGCATGGGCGCGAGCAAATACAACTTCGGCCTCATCCATGGCGATACCGAATTTATTTTCTTTAAGACCCGTCGAAATATAAGGATGCGTACCGGCATCGACATCGGGATTCACCCGCAGTGACACTGGAGCAACTTTACCTAAGCGGCCGGCAACATCGTTAAGTTGTTCAAGCTCAGCACTCGATTCAACGTTAAAGCAGTAGATACCAAGATTTAATGCCTGCTCCATTTCGGCAACGGTTTTACCCACGCCAGAAAACACCACTTTGGCAGGGTCACCACCGGCTTCAATCACCCGCGCTAACTCGCCGCCCGAGACAATATCAAAACCACTACCTAAACGAGCCAATACGTTCAGTACGGCTAAGTTCGAGTTGGCTTTCACCGCGTAACACACTAAATGTGGATGGTCGGCCACCGCATTATTAAAGGCATGCCAGTGACGTTCGAGCGTCGCACGGGAATAGATATACAGTGGCGTGCCATACTGCTGGGCTAAATCATTGACCCGACAGCCTTCTGCGTACAGGGTATTATCTTGGTAGAGAAAGTGATCCAATGTCCGATTCCTTACTGCGCTTTGTAGTAATTATGCTGATTATTATTGTGTTTTTTCAGTTTCAGCTTGAGGCTCCGCGGCTTGTACAGGCGTAGCATCACGCTTAGCTGGCTTATTTTTTTTAGACTGAGTCGCCTCTACTGGAGAGGATTTATACAGGGGGCCCTTTTGACCACAGGCTGTAATGAATAGGCTACCAATCAATAACAATAAAAACAGTCTCATTTTTCTCAACATCTGTGCATCTAGTGACTAATCATCTTATAATCGCACCCATCTTGACGAAAGCAAAGGACAGAAATGCATGGCCATGACAGATACAGAATTTCACCAGCTCGCCGATGACATGTTCCAAGCGATAGAGACCGCTATCGAAACCGCAATTGATGAACAAGATGCCGATGTGGATATTGATGCCAGTGGTAACGTGTTACAGCTAGAATTTGTCGATGGTTCGAAAATCGTAATCAACAAACAGGAACCTTTGCATGAAATTTGGGTAGCAACGCGTTTCGGTGGCTATCACTTTGGCTATGTAGAGGGAAAATGGCTTGATGGTCGTAATGGCGGCGAGTTTATGCCCTTTGTGCAGGACTCGATTCTACGCCAAAGCGGTATCGAACTCAGCCTCTCCTAAGCCGCGGCTTTATTCCTAAGCGGGAGGTCGCTCCCGCTTAAAACTCCACATTGGCGTTATTGATATCCACCCCAAAGGGCATCACGGTTAGCTCACCCGCCACCCGTACTAAATGGAAAAACTGCGGAATATTAAACCGTGCTTTTGATGCATAAAATTCATCAAAAACATAGTGATGACTCACTTTGTTGACCAATTCGCTCATATCTGAACCAGACTGCACATAATGACTCAGCTGATTTTCCTCATCGAGAATAAACACATCTAAGCTATCGGTGCGTTGCCGCAGAAAGTACTGGATCGCTCCCTTGGCGGCAAAGTTTTGAATGATTTTCGGCATGCTCGAAAAAGGGTCATCCCCCAACTCTGGCCGAGGCAATTGTACTAAATGACTACGAGCAAGTTGCTGATAAAAAGATTTGGCATCACTCAAGTCCTGATAGGCCATCCCCAAAGGATTAAAAAAGATCCCGTAACGGGTATGACTAATCTGCAGCGGCTGCACTAAGGTGCTCGATTGTTGCACCTGTTGACAGAGTCGCACCGTTTGTTTAAGCAAGTTTTTCACCGCTAACTTAAGTTGTGGCCTGAGCTTTTGCGAACAGCTAATCACATCCATATCCACGGGATGAGTCGCTCGCCTTAGCCCTGGTGTGACAAATGCGAGTGCCTGCAATACTGCGGTTTCGCCCTCAAAACGATGACACTGCCACTCCCCCCAACTATTAAGGCAAATAGCATCGAGGGCGCCGAGCATATTTTCCTGCTTACGACCCAATGAAAACACGTTGGCATTCATGACATCGACCATCATCTCTTGCCCTTGCCAATGGATCGTAGGATCACAGTCGAGGTTTAAGATAAAAATGAGTTTTCTAAAATGCCAAGGCTGACATAGGTCAAGCTTTGAGACCCGCCAATCATGATCGATAAAATTAAGTAATCGTTTTGAAGCGTCGGTCAACCTTCGGGATTTAATCTTACTCTGGCCAAACTCATACCATTTGGTTTCTGGCGTCGATACCCCATTTAAGCAAGCCCAAATCATCAGCGCTGACGGGCTTTTCCCTTTGCAAATAGCAGATTCACCTAACAGATTCTGCGGCTTTGGCCCCTGGCGGTAGAGGTAATATTGATTTTCCTTGTTACTGGACACCATGGTTACTTCAGATTCAGCAACCGAGTGGCTCCAGAGCAAATTCAGCTTAGCGATTTGGTCTTCATCTTGGCTAAAGTAAGTATGTAGTTTGCGAGTGAGCATCCCCAACTCTTCAATCCTGAGTCCTTCGTTTAACTCATGGGTGGAGGCGAAACGCAGCAAGGTTTGATAACTCGCCAGCAGCAATTCATTAAGTTGCTCATTAAACCAATTGAGCTGGCCACTATGCCAATGCTCACAATCATCTAAGGTAGTAATTAAACTGTTGGGCCACTGCCACTCTTGCACCAACTTTTGCATTTTGGCATAGCGCCAATCTTTACCTTGGTCAGACACACTTAAGAACACGCCACATTTTAGATAAAAACAGCGGCGCACAATTTCCAGCCGACGACTATCATTCTGCTTTAATAAATAGGCTTCAATCGCCTCATAAATTGCGTAATAAGCATCGTTAGCAGTAGAAAAATCCCCTGCTAAGGTCTTTTGCCAAAGCCGGTCACACAGTAACTGAGAATGGGGATATTCACTGGCATAAGCCTCAAGCAAAAGTACTTTAATCAACGCTTTATGCGGCTTATTTAAGCCTTTATAAAGCTGCCAAAGCGAGGCACCAAAATACTCGCTTGCCGGTAACTCGTGCACATTACCAAGATATAGCAATTCAGGATTGAGCTTAGCATCAGGCCACCATGCAATAGTTTTACCCGCCAAGCGAATTTGGCTGCGATAAAACTCCTCAAGCAACAGCCAATGCTGCGTACTGCCACTGTGCTCATGAGCCATAGAAGACTGGCAACCGGTACGCTGTGAGATATCACCACAAAATTGCAGTGGATGAACCAAGTAAAAATTCACCTCAAACTGATACTCTGCAAACCAAGCGGTTAGTCGTTCCGTTTTTAATTTAACCAAGGCTAAGTCGTCATCACACAAATCCTCATGATGGACTAGCCACACATCCACATCACTTTTTGCATTCTGACCAAAGCTAGCTGTACTGCCCATGGCATATATCCCTTCGAAGGCATAACAATCCATGTCATTAGGTATAAAAGGCAGCTTAAACACATCACAAGCCTGGGCTTCTATTAAGCCCGCCTTGTAACCATAAATACCGCAAGGCGTATTAGGATCAACGTATCCCGGATACTGAACGCTATTCTGTTGAAGTAAAAAGGGGATCAAACGGAACAAATGCTTTTGCAACGGAGACAACAAGGCTAAGGCCCGTGCAATACGAACCTGATTAAGTCTTTCTGCAATATCAGGAAACTGGCCTTGCTGATCCATCCTAGAACACGACACTTAAGCACAATTGAGAAGTGTGCTCATGTTAACACTTTTGCAAAGCTGAGCAACTAAATGAGATATCCATCACACTTTTATACGATTTAGAACACCGCCGACTTCAAAGAATCGATACGGCTTCCTTACATTCGCGAATAGCCAATGTTAGCATTGGCGCAACTAAGATCTCGGATGGAAACTAGGCATGTCTGAAAACCGCATACGTATCGCTACCCGCAAGAGTCCGCTGGCCATGTGGCAAGCTGAATTTGTTAAAGCAGAATTAGAACGCGTTCACCCAGGAATTGTGGTGGAGCTATTGCCAATGAGCACTAAGGGCGATGTTATCTTAGACACGCCATTAGCGAAAGTTGGTGGTAAAGGCTTGTTTGTGAAAGAACTCGAAGTCGCCATGCTCGAAGACCAAGCCGATATCGCCGTACACTCCATGAAAGACGTGCCAGTAGATTTCCCCGAGGGCTTAGGGCTGGAAGTGATTTGTGAACGCGAAGATCCACGCGATGCCTTTGTGTCTAACCTTTATAAGTCAATCAGTGAGCTGCCACTCGGTGCCACGGTAGGCACCTCAAGCCTACGCCGTCAGTGCCAACTGCGCGCCTCACGCCCAGACCTGATTATCAAAGATCTGCGTGGCAACGTCGGTACTCGCCTCGCGAAACTCGATAACGGCGAATACGATGCGATTATCCTGGCTGCGGCGGGTTTAATTCGCCTGAAATTATCAGAGCGTATTGCCAGCTTTATTTCTGCGGAAGAATCCTTACCCGCAAACGGTCAAGGTGCTGTCGGTATTGAATGCCGTACCAATGATGAGCGCGTTAAAGCATTATTGGCACCATTAGAACACTTAGAAACGCGCTACCGAGTCATCGCCGAGCGCGCCATGAATACTCGCCTCGAAGGTGGTTGCCAAGTTCCTATTGGCGCCTTTGCCGAAATCGATGGTGATGAGATGACACTGCGCGGCCTCGTTGGTAATCCAGATGGTAGCGAAATCATCGAAGGCGTGATCACAGGTCCAAAGACCGAAGCGACGCAACTCGGTATTGCCCTTGCTGAAGAACTACTGAGCAAAGGCGCTAAAAGCATCCTCGACGCTGTTTACGCCAAAGCCTAAGACGATGAAAGTCTTACTGACGCGCCCCGAGGGGCGCAATCAGTCAATGGTCGATGCCTTGAATGAAAGAGGCATCGAACACTGCGTGACGCCACTGCTCTGCGTTGAGGCCACGCCTCCTCTGCCGCCTGACTCTTCGCATCCCCTAGCCCATGTCGATATGGTTATCTGTATCAGCGCCAATGCAGTCAGCTTTGCTGATGCTGCGTTTAAAGTCGATACAGCCCAAGTTAAAGACTGGCCAAGCGTACCTTATTTCGCCGTGGGTCATGCTACGTGGGAAGCGCTACAAGAGAAGGGAATTGAAGCTCTCGAAGCACCGGATGATTGTCAGCAAACAGAAGGCTTGCTGACATTGCCTGCACTGCAACATATCCAAGGCAAACATATCACTATCATTCGTGGTGTCGGTGGTCGTGAAGCCCTCGCTGAGCAACTGAGTGCCAGAGGCGCGAAGCTGCGCTATTGGGAAGTCTATCAACGCGCTTGCCCACCACTCGATGGCGTAGCGGTTAGCCAACACTGGCGAGACTTAGGGATAGATACTATTGTCGTGACGAGTGGTGAAGTACTAGATAATCTGATTAATCTAGTGCCAAAAGAGTTATTTGCATGGCTGCGCTCATGTCATATCATAGTCCCCAGTAACCGAGTAGAAGCTCAAGCTCATGCCTTTGGTATAACCCAAGTCACCAATGCCAATGCCGCCAACAGCAAAGCCGTGCTAAACGCCCTTAAACTCTAAGTGCTATTTAGCCCGATTTTACTCGAATTTCGGCAGTAGCATGATTTTAAGGACTGTTAAATGGATAACAACAAGCACGACGCCCAAAGCCCAGAGTCACAGGCTATCCCAGTTCTCGCCACATCGGTCAATACCGATGACGCTGCACCACACAACCAAGCTTCTGAGTCACAGGCGAGCAAGCCTGAAGAACAAGAAGTCAAACCTGCCGACACTAAGTCGCAAGCCAGTAAACCCGAATCGACCCAAACTGCGAGCCAAGTGGTGCAAGTGAATCGTAGCTCATGGGCTATTCGTTTTGGTGTACTACTGGCCTTAGGCTTGACCGTTTGCACCATAGGTGGTGGCTATTTGCTGTATCAACAAATGCAGCAACAGCTTCAACTGCAAGAGACGAAAAATCTAGCCCTGCAAGATCAGTTGCAACAGGCTTTACTCGTCCCAAATCAGCGTCTTGCACAACTTGAGCAACAACAACTCTCAGATGCAAAAACCTTCCAAGAGTTATCTAAGCTTGCCACAGATCAAAACCAGTTACAGGACAGACTAGAGAAACTGGCCCAGCGCAGCCCAACCCACTGGATGGCCTCAGAAGCCGAATATCTAGTAAACATGGCTGGACGTAAGCTTTGGCTCGAAAAAGATCCACGTACGGCAACCGATTTATTAAAATCCGCAGATGAAACTATTGCCGCGATGAACAACCCCGCATTACTGCCAATCCGTAAGGCATTGGCAAAGGATATTGCGGCGACCACCAATATTAAGAGTTTGGATATTGAAGGTGGTGTATTAGCACTCGATGCCTTAATCGACCAACTTGACAAATTGCCGCTAAATCGTGCCGATGCTGAAGCAAGCACGGCTGAAGATACGACCATTTCCGGCGATCTTAACGATTGGCAAAGTAATCTGAGTAAAACCTGGAAGGCGTTGACTCAAGATTTTATTACTATTCGTCATCGCACCGCCGATGCGCCAGCCCTACTTGCTCCAGAGCAACAATGGTATTTGGTTGAGAATATCCGCCATAAACTGCTGCAATCACAACTGGCACTCTATCGCTATGATAGAGCCGCTTATCATCAATCACTGATGATGGCGCGCCAGTGGATCCAAACCTATTTTGATGTTCAAGCGCATCAAACTAGCGAGGCCATTGCCGAAATCGACAAGTTGGCAACACTCGATCTTGACCCTATTACGCTAAAATCCTTTGCCGCTAAACCGCTGTTATTACAGTTAACCAGCTATGGTGAACTCACCTCTTCAGAGGAACCGCAGCTATGATTAAGGCATTAATATTTCTTGGTATTATACTTTTAGGCCTGTGTATCAGCCCCTGGATTGTTGGCAATACTGGCTATGTGTATATTGCCGCGGGTGATTACCAGCTTGAGACCAGTTTAGTTTTTGGCATCGTCATGTTAATCGTGTTTTATGCGCTATTCCAAGTGCTGGAATGGTTAGTGATCACTGTGATTAATCTGCTGCTACGTAGCCGTTTTATCCCGCAGCATTGGCGTCGCCGCTCCGCCAAAAAACACACCCTCATCGGCGCACTTGCCATTGCCGAAGAAGATTGGCCTGCAGCAGAACGCGCCATGATTAAAGGAGCCGACAACGGTGAACTGCCAGCATTAAATTTGTTAGCCGCTGCACGTGCAGCTCAACATCAAAATAAAACTGCCGAGCGAGATCAATATCTTGCCCGCGCAGAAGCGCAGCCTATGACGGCCAATGCGGTAGCAACCACTCGTACCCGTTATTTACTCAAACAAGGTGAATTAGCCTTAGCCAGAGCCGAGCTAGATAAGTTAGCCCCAACTAGCAAGAGTAAAGCCCCTGTGCTGAAACTCGCCCTCGAGTTATATCGCGCCCAGGAAGATTGGGAAGCGCTTAAGCTATTGCTCCCAATACTGAAGAAACGCCAGATCTTAGAGGATGCAAAGTTAAATACGCTGAATGTTGAAACCCATTGCGCCCTATTAAAAGCGGCGAGTCTAAAAGGGGAAGAAGCCCTAGAACAATGCTGGCAATGGCTTTCACGCGATGAACGTAACCAGTCTGAGTTTTTAGCGATTTATGCCATGGGCTTGTGCCGCTTCAATCGTAAAGACCAAGCGCTTAAATTACTCTCGAAAAAGCTACGTAGCTCGCCAGAGTCTGCACTGTTAGAAGTGATCCCACAGCTCGTCACCGCCCATGACGAAGAGATCCGCAAACAATTGCTCAAGCATGAAATCACCCATGAGAACAATGCTGATTACCAACGGTGTTTAGCGCTACTCTACCAACAAACCCGAGATATGAAAGAAGCCAAAATCCGCTGGCAGAATGTTTGTCGTCTTGCTCCGAGTAAAGACTCTTGGCTGGCGTTAGCACGTATTCAAGAGCAACTTGGCGAACAAGGTCATGCTAACCAAAGCTATCGTCAGGCAGTAAACCTATAACTTCTATCAACCGCAATCCATTAGGCGGATTGCGGTCCCTCCTCATTCAACCTTGAACATACTTGCCGCACATCATTTATAAAATATTAAACCCGATCTTAAGAATAGTTTGTTATTAATATGTTTGTTTTGATAGTTAAGAGACACTAAATGCAGTTTCTTTTGCGTTTTAAGATACTACATCTAGTTCTGTCACTTGTAAGTGCCATTTTTTCGCACTCCACCCCTTAAAATCCAGTTATAGCAAGCCATTCCGGCGCGTCAAAAAATTGACTTACACACGCGACCAAGCTAAAATTTAGCCACTTGTATCACAATTCAGCGTATTTGTTGAATTTGTGCATCTTCGGATTAACACACTTTGGCTGTTGGGAGCTAATTATGGGATCGATCATTACAACAAAGAAAGGTTTGCTGAAACTTGTTAAAGGGCAAATCGAAGTCGAGGTTAATGGTTCAAATCAACCCGCTAAGGATGGCGAACAACTCCCAAAGGGTGCAGTTCTCCATATCGGCGAAAACGCGACTTATGAAATCACTTTCGATGATGGCACCAAGCTGTCTAATGAAATAGAAGTCAATCCAGCATCTGCTGCGGTTGTTGCCCCAGTGACAGGTGAAGCCACACCTGATGAAATTCAAGCATTACAAGATCTTATTGCTTCAGGTGAAGACCCAACTAAAAATTTACCTGAAACCGCAGCAGGGAATGCACCAGCCAGTGATGGTAACTCTGGCTATGTTAGCCTTGCGCGTGATGGTTCAGAAGCTCTCGCCACATCAGGTTATAGCACTTCTGGACAAACACTAGCCGCATTTGCACCCGACACTCCCGAACAGTCAATTGCCACAGACTCCCCATCCTTGCTCGCTAACGACAGCATTACCGTAGATGAAGATTCCGTTGCCACCGGTAACGTCCTTAGCAATGACAGTGATATTGATAGCACCTTGTCTGTTGTCAGCTTCACCGTAAACGGCAATACCGTGACTGCGGGCACCACTGTTGCCTTAGAAGGCGGCAGTTTAATCATCAATGCCGACGGCTCTTACACCTTCACGCCCAACGCCAACTGGAATGGCACAGTACCGGTGATTACTTACACCACCAACACTGGTGCAACCGCCACCTTAACCATTAATTTCACCCCAGTGGATGATCCATCAGTCTTGGTTAACGATACCAATACCGTTGCTGAAGACGCTGTGGCATCTGGCAACGTCCTTAGCAATGACAGTGATATCGACAGTACCTTGTCTGTTGTCAGCTTCACCGTAAACGGCAATACCGTGACTGCGGGCACCACTGTTGCCTTAGAAGGCGGCAGTTTAATCATCAACGCCGACGGCTCTTACACCTTCACGCCCAACGCCAACTGGAATGGCCAAGTACCGGTCATCACCTATACCACCAACACTGGCTCAACGGCGACCTTAACCATTAATGTCACCCCAGTGGATGACCCATCAGCCTTGGTTAACGATACCAATACCGTTGCTGAAGATTCCGTTGCCACTGGTAACGTCCTTAGCAATGACAGTGATATTGATAGTACCTTGTCTGTTGTCAGCTTCACCGTAAACGGCAATACCGTGACTGCGGGCACCACCGTTACGTTAGAAGGCGGCAGTTTAATCATCAACGCCGACGGCTCTTACACCTTCACACCCAACGCCAACTGGAATGGCACAGTACCGGTGATTACTTACACCACCAACACTGGTGCAACGGCCACCTTAACCATTAATATCACCCCAGTGGATGACCCATCAGTCTTGGTTAACGATATCAATACCGTTGCTGAAGATTCCGTTGCCACTGGTAACGTCCTTAGCAATGACAGTGATATTGACAGTACCTTGTCTGTTGTCAGCTTCACTGTAAACGGCAATACCGTGACTGCGGGCACCACCGTTGCCTTAGAAGGCGGTAGCTTAGTCATCAATGCCGACGGCTCCTACACATTTACGCCTAACGAATTCTGGAATGGCCAAGTACCTGTCATTACTTACACCACCAATACTGGCTCAACCGCAACATTAACGATTAATATCACTCCGGTTGCAAATGGCGGTCCTAGTGTCACTATCACTACAGACACTAACAATGACGGTTTTATCAGTAATGAAGAACTTGGTGAAGCAAGCGAAGTAAACGTCACGATTGGCTTGGAAGGTACTGGCGCGAATGCGGGAGATACGCTCACAGTTAATGGTGTTGATTACATCCTAACGCAGGAAGACATTGATAATGGATTTGTTAATCTAACGCTTCCAGCCCCTGCTGAAGGTGAAACGATCACTGTCGTTGCGACCATAACCGATGCTGCAGGCAACACTTCACCAGAAGGCAGAGATTCCGCAGTTCTGGACACTACTGGGCCGGTGATCACTGTGAGTGCTCCCGATGATACGCAAGATACAACGCCCACTATCACGGGTACAACCGATGCACCTCCTGGTAGTACTATTACTATTTTGGTTACCGACAGCACCGGGGCACAACAAACTCTTACAACTACGGTTAACTCAGATGGAACTTATGCAGTTGATGTGACTAACCCCATCGCTGAAGGTGGTTATACTGCAGAGGCTTCAGTCACAGATCCAGCGGGTAATACAGGAAAGGCCAGCGATAACGGCAATGTTGACACCAAGATTGACCAAGACGGTGACGGTAACACCGTGGCCATCACCGCCATCACCCAAGACACTGGCAGCTCCAGCAGTGACTTTATCACCAACGACAACACTCTGATTTTCAAAGGTACCGTCGATTTAGGTGACAACAGCACCTTAG
>NZ_JAKZGV010000128.1:0-352 GCF_022557375.1 Shewanella sp. MM_2022_3 | reverse complement strand
ATGGTGACGGCTAAGGTGCTGTTGTCACCTAAATCGACGGTACCTTTGAAAATCAGAGTGTTGTCGTTGGTGATAAAGTCACTGCTGGAGCTGCCAGTGTCTTGGGTGATGGCGGTGATGGCCACGGTGTTACCGTCGCCGTCTTGGTCAATCTTGGTGTCAATCACCACATCTTGGGTAACAGTTTTGCTGTTGCCGGCCACGTCGGTGACGGTGGCGCTGACAGGGTAAGTGCCGTCAGGCAGCACAGTACCGGTCAGGTCGACGCTCCAGTTACCTTGCGCATCAATCACTAAGCCGTTGGCGGTGGTGTAAACCACACCATTGATGGTGACGGCTAAGGTGCTGTTGT
>NZ_JAKZGV010000127.1:0-376 GCF_022557375.1 Shewanella sp. MM_2022_3 | reverse complement strand
TAGCTTAACCTTCGGGGGGGCGCTCACCACTTTGTGGTTCATGACTGGGGTGAAGTCGTAACAAGGTAGCCCTAGGGGAACCTGGGGCTGGATCACCTCCTTACCTATACGACTAACTCGATGTTTGGTTGGTAAGAAACTGCTCCATGCGTTTCTTACACACGGCACATCCATGTGCCTGAGTGTTCACACAGATTTGCTTGATAGAAGATAGAGTAAAGATGAATTGGCCTAGGTTAATTTATCAATAAGATGGGTCTGTAGCTCAGCTGGTTAGAGCGCACCCCTGATAAGGGTGAGGTCGGTGGTTCAAGTCCACTCTGACCCACCAATCCTTCCTTCTCAGCGTTGGAAAGTGACTCGTTTAGTGAACTAA
>NZ_JAKZGV010000126.1:0-391 GCF_022557375.1 Shewanella sp. MM_2022_3 | reverse complement strand
GATATCACTAAGCGCGGGCAACGCCGCCAACATGCTACTCGCCCTTACGAGGAAAAAGAGAGCTACAAATGGGAACAAGCCTCCGCCAATATGTCTGCCCGTTTAGGCGAGCATATCAACAAGGTGATTTCCGTCTGTGACCGTGAGGCTGATTTGTTTGAATATCTGACCTATAAAACCCAGCACCAACAGCGCTTTGTCGTCCGCTCGATGCAGAGCCGATGCATTCAAGAGCATGCACACAAACTCTATGACTACTCGAATACATTACCGCTTGCAGCGACGAAATCTCTCCTCATTCCTCAGAAAGGCGGAAGGAAAGCCCGGGCGGTGACGCTGGAAATGAGATATGCCCGAGTGACCCTCAAAGCTCCAGCCAACAAACGCACTC